>VBBD01000022.1 GCA_005882895.1 Candidatus Bathyarchaeota archaeon
CTTCTTTCCCATCAAGTAGAAGTGTCGGATAATCCGGTAGATAGTGTTGAGAGCCCAAGACGCCTCCACCAAGTTCTCCAGGTTCATGACCTGAGAAGAATCAGCGCCCGGCGCAATCCTGCGAACATCCTCCTTGAACTTCTCATCCCGAACATCCAGCAGATGATCGATCTTGCCGACGATTCCGGCCGGATCCATATCGACCGGCGAGATCAGAAACTGCTCCATCAACACGTTGATCTGTGGACCCGGATCAGTTGAGGGTTTTCCTATTTCCTTGACTGTCTTGAGTGTTAGATCCTTCGCGGAGTTCCGGAACATGTCCAATTTCCGCAACCCCTTGTCGATATCCCAGAGAAACTGGCGCATTTGCAATTTCTGGCCGAAACCGAAGAACAGCGCGATGAAAAGAACAGTAAAGAGCAATTGACTGATTGTGCCCAAGTTGCTCAGCAGCGAGCTGAAGATATCGCTCTCGTGGAGAATTACAGGCAGCAATGATTGGGCCCCGGAATATGCTCAATATTCCGGTCTGAACATTATAAACGTTGATCCCTAAGACTGAACAGCAGTAGCTCAAACTGATCCGAAAGATATCCAGGAAAGAAACCGCCCGTTCCCGAGATAAGAAATGAGGTTGGCAGCGGTCCAAGCTTCGCGTGGGCTTTCGCACCACACTACCACATAGATCGCATGGGAGATTCACTTCCGTGTTCGGAATGGGTACGGGTCCTAGCTCCCACCTATGGCCGCCAACCCCGTGAACAATCCACCTCGGAATCGGCTAGATAAGCCTTCTCTGAAATCAGGCCTCGAAGCATACGTCGGGGGCGCTTCAACCGGGTGATAATATGGTGAGGAAGGTTCACTCTTTCTCCTTGATACTAGCGCGATCAGAACAACTAGGAATAGCAGAGCTGCTCCGGCGATAATGAAGATGAAGGGAATCCCAGAGACCTTCAAGTTCGTCAGGTTTGGAATCCCGTTCACCGTAACTGTCACAGTGTCTTGTCCCGAGGAGAACCCGGGTTTCGAGGCTTGAATCGTGACAGTTGGGCTTGAAGCCTGAAGCGGTGTACTATAGACGGCGGTGTAGTTTCCGTTGCCTCCATCCGTCGGGGCTGAGAAAGCCCCTCCTGCTGAGGAGGAGAGGAAGATCGTGGCCCCCATCACCGGACTAGTTCCATTTGTGACTCTAATCTCCAGGACGATCTCGCCCCCTGGAGTGATAGATGTTGGACTGGCCGCGGTGGCGACCGTCAAAGGTGGGAAAGGATTCACAGTGATCGTGGTCTGGGCGGAACCGCTCAGAAAGCCAGTCTCGCTAGCCACGACCTGAATTATCGTACCGGTAGTGGAACTCACTAGAGGCGCTGTGAAATTGGAATAGTACAAGCCCGGACTACCGGGCACTGGTTGAGTGAAACCGCCCCCAGCCGAGGAGGTTAGAGCAAGCGTGACTCCGGTCTGTGGAGCTGACCCGTTTGTCACGGTGATCGTTAGTGTTGATATTTGCCCCGGCTTAAGGCTCGTCACACTTGGAAATACTGTCGCCTGCAACTTGGGGGCTACTACGCCCAACGCGTACACGTTGTAGTCGTTAGAGCCAAAGAATACCCTGCCATCAGCGACCGCGGGCGATGACCAGATTGGCGCGCTGGTCAAGTACCTCCAAAGTCTAACGCCTGACGTGGCGTTTAGTGCGTAAAGATAGTGGTCGTTGGATCCGGCGAGGACCATGTTGGAGCCCAGGGAGAGAGCGGGAGAGGAAGAGACCGACGCCCCGGTTGTAGCGACCCATTTCTGTACCCCGGTAGTAGCATTGACAGCGTAAACGTTGCCTTTCCCTGTTCCGAAGTAGACGACCCCGTTACTGACTGCGGCGGAGGTAGAGTTCGAGTTGCCTGTATTGAATGACCAGTCAGTCGCCCCGGTCATCTCGTCCAGCGCGAAAAACTTGGTTGCAGTGCCGATGTAAACCCGTCCATAAGCTATCGCCAACGCGTTTCTGACAGCTACGGCTCCGCCTGGTACTACTCTCCATATTGCCTTGCCATTAGTCTCGTTGAGAGCGGTAACAGATCCGTCATCCAGTCCAAAGAAGACCCGACCTCTATCCACCGCCGGCGAGGAGGCTACGGGAGCGGAAGGAAGTGTTGCGTTTGCCCAGACAACAGCACCCGTGCTTGCGTCTAAGGCAACAAACTGTCCGAACTGGAAACAGCCCGAGGCGCACCAATTACCGTAGAAGATTTTCCCGTCTGCGATGGCAGGAGATGATGCGATGAAATAGTTGAGAGTGCCTCTG
The DNA here is from genome assembly GCA_005882895.1 of Candidatus Bathyarchaeota archaeon. GTDB lineage: Archaea > Thermoproteota > Bathyarchaeia > 40CM-2-53-6 > 40CM-2-53-6 > 40CM-2-53-6. The sequence goes on from VBBD01000022.1 coordinate 2,309, forward strand.
CCCCAGACTTCGGAGCCTGTCTGCTCGTTGAGCGCGTATAGAATCCCTCCGTTTCTGGACGCAACATACACCATACCGTTTGCGACTGCAGGCGAGGAAAAGATGACGCTTCCGGTGTTGAACGACCATTTTTGCTGGCCGCTGTACTCGTCAATCGCATACACGTTAGTGTCCCATGAGGCTACAAAGACAAGCCCATCTGAAACAGCGGGAGACGAATAAACGAAAGACCCGGTCGCGAACCTCCACATCTGGTTCGCAGTGCCTGGCGCACTCGCCAGCGTCGCGCCGGACCTAAATTGGTCGTAGTGGAACATCGTCCAAGGATAATCAGTCGATCCCAACGGCCCAGCGGAATAAGGCTGAGGGCGAAATGTTCCGGCGCTAGGGATTCCGATGGCCAGTATGAAAAGAGAAAAGATTGTGAAAACTGCTACCCTTCTCAAGCGAAACCCCTACAACAACGTCTGGTCTAGCACTCTTCTCCATGGAAGAATTCGTGGAGTCCATGACTAAAAGAGACATGTAACTCACGCTTCCAAAACCGCAGGTATGCCTCAGATCCTTGGAGCTAAGCCGAAAACTAGATTAATCTAGACCTGGCACAACGCCCGAGCAAGGTGCACCCTGTCTGATATTCGCCTTCCTAATCTTCTACCGAGTAAGACCCCTATCCGAAGCAGATAAGAAGAAAGCCACAGCCGACTGGGCACGTTTCAAGAAGACACTGTCCAAAGACCTCGCCATAGTAGCAGAATACGCCCACATCTGGGGAACAACCTACAACGGCATGATCCTCATCGAGTCACGCGACCTATCCACATTCCACGACTTCTGGCACCGTTTCCGAGAAGCAACAAGATGGTACGTGCCCGAGACAAGAACGTACATCGCGCAGAAAGAAGAATAAGCCGACTCCGTCCCTATCTTTCGACTAAGCTTTATACCAAGAATTTCCGACACCCGCCTTTCGGTGGGGCGCTGCATAGAGCCTTCGTTACAGCACGGGGCCGTAGTCTAGCCAGACCCATCGAAAGCGCGGGGTCCTAGAAAGGAATGACGACGGGCTCCAGAATCCATTACAACAGGACATACCGACCTAAATTGAGGGATGAGGAAATTCAGGAGCGCGTGAAGATACCCGTAGACGAGAGACTCGGCGGATGTCGTGGGTTCGAATCCCACCGGCCCCACCAAAGTGGCGACGAATCCTGCAGACTTAAGTCCGGCTTTCGTCCTTGTTGTTCGATGACGTAGTATTGGTAGGGTGCAAGATCGTTGGTGACTAGGGGCGGTCGGCAAGTTGCTGGAGCAGCCCTGCGAGCTCTTTGAGCTTTCCCTTTACGGCCGCCGTGTACCCGTCCTTCGCAATCTTCATAGCTAGAGTGTTCAGCTCGGCTCTTAGAACTGTCAGTGGGTCTTTCTTGTCTGCTCGAATCATTCCCCCGAAACAAGTCTGACACACCCACGCATGGAAATACGGGTCATACTCATGGTAGGTCGCTTCTTCGCAGTACCGGCAGTAAGGATGGTTAGGGTCAGAGGGTTGCGACAACAGAGGATGCCTCCCCTTTGACGGATTGCGCTCCCGATAATAGCCAAGTCAAACCCTACCATGGAAAACACGGTGACAACCGATTCAGTCAACCCCGGCACCGAACTGCAACCGGCTAGGATTTCTGGCCCATCTCAGGCCGTTTTTCGCGGTTTCTGAGCGTTGAGGTATTTTGAATCGAGCTTCTTGGCTCGCTCGATAAGCTCCGCATCGACCCCAGTCTTTACGGGGTCGCTAGAAAACCATGCATCCAGGATCTCCTTTGCGACCGCTGGCGAGGTGGATCTCAAACTCATCGCTAGAACGTTCGCATCGTCCCACATGCGAGCACCCTTGGCCGTTTCCGCGTCCCAGCAAAGAGCGGCTCGGACCCCTGGCACCTTGTTAGCGGCGATGGTGACGCCAGTTCCAGTCCAGCAGAAGAGAATACCTTGGTCAGCTTTCCCACTACTCACCTCCGCGCCTATTTTTTCGCCGACATCAGGCCAACCCATTGCCTCTCCCTCAAGCGGACCAGAGAGAGTGAGATCATGACCACGTCGCTTCAACTCCTCGACAACAAAGTCGGTCAGTACAGTCTTCTCGTCGCTTCCAACAGCGAGCTTCAAGTCTCGATTGAGAACATGAATGCCTCAACATAGGTTTTGTTCCGGGAAAGCTAAAGTCTCTCTAGATTACTCCGTGAGCTGAGCAATATGAGCAGGCCGTCAAAGCCGGTAAGCGCCTCCAAGACCACTCTTTCCAGCCAGATGATGCCGGTGGATGCGAACCCGATGGGAAACGTCCACGGTGGCACAATCCTCAAACTTGTTGATGTCGCTGCAGGCGTCACAGCCCTCCGGCATGCAAGATCCGTTGTGGTCACGGCGAGTATCGACCGTATGGACTTTTACCACCCGGTCTATGTTGGAAACCTTCTCAGCCTCAAAGCCTCCGTTAACTACGCTGGAACAACTTCGATGGAAGTTGGGGTCCGAATAGAAGCTGAGGATTTGAAGACGGGTAGGATTACACACACTGGCTCATCCTACCTGACCTACGTTGCTATTGATGAAAACGGACGCCCCGTCGAAATCCCCGATGTCGTCCCTGAGACGCCTGAAGAGAAAATACGATGGAGGGAGGGAAAACAGCGGAGAGCTGAGCGTCTCAAGATCCTACAAGACCGGAAAAGGAAAGGCAAGGCCTAGGTAGATCAACGACGAAGGTCGCAATTATCGGATTCGGCATGATGGGACGACAGATAGCACAAGTATTCGCCCAACATGGCTACGAAGTAGAGGCCACAGATGAAGATCAACAAGCCCTGAAAACAGGGATCGACGAAATAGCAAACGGACCATATGGAATTCACGCATCCGTCTCAAGGGGCAAACTGACTCCCGACCAGGCAAGCAAGGCTCTAGCCAATATCAAGACTAGTCCCAAGCTGGACGACGCATGCAGAAACGCGAATTTGGTAATTGAGGCCGCCTTCGAGGATTTGCAGCTCAAACAGAATCTCTTTCAGAAAATCGAATCCGTTGCACCTGCAACCGCGATAATAGCATCAAACACATCGACATTGAGCCTCGACAAGATCTCCCAAAAAATCTCAGTGAGAGATAGAACGGTCGGCATGCACTTCTTCAACCCAGCCCAGGTAACAAAACTCGTCGAGATCATCCGAGGAACGACGACATCACCTGAGATGGTCGAGAAAGCGTCTCAGATTGTGCGCGAGATCGGCAAGACTCCCATCCTCGCCCAAGACGAACCCGGTTTCATCGCCAATCGCCTCGGACTCACGCTCTACATGGAAGCTTCAAAGCTCCTAGAGGACCGGCTCGCCAGCCTGCAGGACATCGATACCTGCATGAAACTCGGTTACAACCATCCAATGGGACCCTTCGAACTGGCAGATTTCGTCGGACTGGACACTAGACTACGGAACATAGAATCCCTCTACAAGGCGACGAGTGACAGTAAATGGATACCACCTAAGCTTCTGAGAGAAATGGTCCAACAAGGATACCTCGGCGATCCTACAAGAAAGACGACGAGCAAGGGAGGATACTACGAGTACCTCCAGGTCAAACGCTGAAAAAATCCTAACACTTTATACAGAACACAAACCACGAAACACCGATAACGATTGCCTTACGCCCACATACTAGTCGAGACTGAGCCACCAATCGGAATCATTCGACTAAACCGTCCGAAAGCCCTCAACGCCCTCAACTTCGAACTCATACGAGAAACAGTGGACGCACTCGAGACTTTCGACAAAGAAGACAAGATCAAAGCAACAATCTTAACCGGAGGAGACGACGCCTTCTCCGCAGGCGCCGACATCAAAGAACTAGCCGAAGCCACGCCTGTCACGTTGATCGAGGAGAACAAATTCGCCCTCTGGGATCGGCTGAAGAAGATCGCGAAGCCGATCATAGGAGCGGTCAGCGGCTACATCTATGGAGGCGGCTGCGAACTAGCCATGAACTGCGACATCATCGTCGCATCCGAGACCGCCCGGTTCGCCCAACCCGAGATTAACATTGGAATAATGCCCGGGGCAGGTGGGACCCAGCGTCTCACAAGAACTATTGGAAAGTATAGGGCAATGGAAATGGTTCTAACTGGACAACCCGTGACTGCGAGAGAGATGGAGAAACATGGACTCGTCAACAGGATCGTTCCCGTAGAGGCTTACTTCGATGAAGCGCGTAAGCTTGCGATGCAAATCGCCCAGAAAGCCCCCATAGCCACTCGTCTAGCCAAGGAAGCAGTTTTGAAAGCCTTCGACACGCCGCTCGAAGAGGGACTGCAGTTTGAGAGGAAGAATTTCTACCTCCTGTTCTCGACCGAGGACATGAAAGAGGGGATGAAAGCTTTCACGGAAAAACGTCCTCCAAGCTTCAAAGGACGATAATGCTTGGCACCTGAAACACTCATCGTCGAAGAACACGACCATATCACCAAAATCACCCTGAACAGGCCGAATGCGCTAAACGCCATAAACGACAAGATGGGAGAAGAACTACTTGCAACTCTCAAAGACACGGAGAAGAGCGAGACAGTCCGTTGCCTCATCATAACCGGCGCCGGCAGAGCCTTCTCGGCAGGCGAAGACGTAGCGGGGCTGAAAGACCGCTACGGCGAAGGAACACATCCCTCACTGGGAGATCATCTGCGGAAAAAATATCATCCAATCATAACCCGGATTCGAAATATCGAGAAACCAATTATCGCCCGTTTGAACGGTATCGCAGCAGGAAGCGGAGCGAGCCTCGCCCTCGCCTGCGATATCCGAGTAGCCTCAGAGGAGGCAGGCCTCAAACAAGCCTTCATCGGAGTAGGCTTGGTACCAGATTCTGGAAGTAGCTACCTCCTGACGCGAATGATTGGTCTCGGAAGAGCCCTCGAACTGATCATGACCGGAAAAACAATATCCGCCAGAGAAGCCGAACAGCTGGGACTCATCAACAAAGTCGTCGCGGCCACCGAACTTGACAAGCATACGGACGAGCTAGCCCATCGGCTTGCAACCGGCCCAACAAAAGCGCTAGGACTATCCAAACGAATCGTCAACCGAGTTACTAGCCTCGAACTTCCCGAAGCCCTCGAGTACGAAGCGTACAACCAGGATATAGCGGGACGAACGAGCGATCATCTCGAAGCCGTGAAAGCCTTTCTAGAAAAACGCCAACCCAGATTCTCAGGAAAATGAGACACAGAACATTCTCGGAGTTTCACGTTTAAGTAACAAGCTCCTCAATCGCGAGAGTTGAAAAACCGTGCCGGGCAAGGACAAGAACAAACGACCAAAGCTGGACCTCAACATCTTCCCGGGAAACTGGACCGTAACGAACCAGCAAATGTTCAAGGCCTTCGACCTGTCCTTCGCCCAAAACTGGAACCCGGCCACCTTTCCCTGGGACGAACTTGACCAGAAAAACTTCGACTCGAAGGAACGAATAGCGCAAGCCTACTGGATGTCAAAACTCGCCCTCTTCGAGAAATCCGGAATCGGAGCCTTCGGCTTCGGCGCCGTAAGAGCAGCAGAGCTGAACATGGATGACCCTACGAAGAAGATGCTCGCCTCCATCACGTATGACGAGTGCCGGCATGACGAGGTCTGCCGGAGAGCCTGCGACAAGCTCTGCCCCAACTGGCCGTACGGCTACAAGCCACAATCAGATTTCGAAGCGAGGGCCCTCCGAAACATCCAAGCACTATACGATGATGGTAGACGCTACTGGGAAGGATTCCTAAAGGCATGGGAATACCTGCCCCCTGAGATACTGTTCGCAGGTTTCTTCTTCGCGGAAATAGGCGCAGAAACAATCTTCAACGCTATGCGCCAGACCAGCAAACTAGGAATCTACCAACAAACCTTCCGCAACATAACACGAGACGAGACACGCCACCTAGTAGCCACCATGGCCCTGCTCCGAGCCATGGCCGAAAAGTTCACGGAGGAGCAAAAGCTCACCATAACGCGCCAGATGAAACAAGGTTTCATCTTTCTCTCACCCCTCCTCTACCAGCATAAGCCCGAATTCTGGCACCTCCCCGCAGACTTCGACAAGGTCGACCAAGAGATGGAGGAAGCTGCCAGGGACGCGGGGCTAGGAGTGCTCACTCTCGAGGAGAAAGTGAAGTTCTGGAGAGAAGCGATTGAGAAGAAACGGTCAGAGATCGAAGAGATGGGAATCAAAGTACCAGCCATACCTGAGCTGGGAGTTGAGGGCGAAGTGGTTCAGGTTAAGAAGAACGAAACCATAGCTACAAGCTTCTAGGAGACGGCGAAAAGTGGCAAAGATCATAGTTCTGTTCGGACAGCCGAAGGACCCGAGGCTGTTCGATGAGCAATACTGGAAAGATCATGTTCCAATGGCGAAGGCAATGCCAGGACTGAAAAAATACACGGTTCACAAGATCGTCGGGGCACCGCGAGGAGAACCCGCCTACTACCAAGTTGTCGAGCTAGAATTCGAAGACATGGACAGCCTAAAGAAGGCGTTGGAGAGCCCAACTGGACGCGAATCAGGCAGGCACAGCGTCAAGATCGCCACAGGCGGCATAACGTTCCTCTACGCGGAATCAAAAGAAGCATTGCCCTAGCACGCCTCCGGCCCTTTTTCCGATTTACCTGAAACAACTGCAGAAAACGTTCTTCTAGTAAAGACGTAAGCGATTCTAGCCTGGGAGCTTAGAATCTATGGGCCGTATCGGAATCATCGGAGTCGGCCACACAAAGTTCGGGAAGAGGAGTGACGCGTCCCTCCGTGAACTGGCCTTCGAAGCGTACAGTTCCGCTCTTGACGACGCCGACATGGACTCCTCGAAAATAGACGGTTCAGTGGTTTGCTCCGCTACCCACTACGACAAACAACGCTCACCCGCAGGCGTGGTGGCGGAATACCTCGGACTCAACCCACAACCAACGTTCAACGTCGAAGCAGCTTGCGCTTCCAGTGCGGTTGGCCTCCGGACCGGCTGGGCTCTAGTCTCATCAAAACTTCACGACGTTATGGCGGTCGTAGGAGTGCAGAAGATGACCGAACTTTCCTCGGAGGAGATCCAGGAACTCATGGGTAGAGCGGGAGATGTCATGTGGGAATCCCCCTTCGGGACGACAATGCCCGCGTACTACGCAATGTACGCGACAGCCCACATGGCAAAATACGGAACCACAGAAGAACAGATGGCACTAGTGACTGTGAAGAATCGAAAATACGGATCGAAAAACCCGAACGCGATGTTTCAGAAGCCCATAACCACGGAGGAAGTTCTCAAGTCACGGCCTGTGTCAGCTCCGTTGAAGCTCTTCGACTGCTGTGCGAACGCTGACGGTGCAGCATGCCTCATCATCGCAAACGCAGAGAAAGCCAAGAAGCTCACAGACAGACCGGTATGGGTCGCCGGGCTGGGTCTCGCCTCGAGCCCAATGTCTCTAGCGGGACGAACGGGTCCGTTGACAAGCTTCGATGTCACGAAGAACGCCGCGAAAGCCGCATACCAGATGGCCGGAGTGGGTCCAAACGATGTCGATGTTGCTGAGGTTCACGACTCGTTCTCGATCACCGAGATTTTGAACTATGAGGATCTCGGGTTTGCGAAACCTGGAAGTGGAACGAGACTTCTTGAAAAAGGGGAGACTGAGCTTGGAGGAAAGATTCCGGTGAACATTGATGGGGGTCTCATCTCGAAGGGCCATCCCGTCGGTGCTACGGGCGCCTCCCAACTCTTCGCCTTGACCAGGCAGCTCAGAGGTGAAGCAGGTTCGACTCAAGTCGATGGAGCTAAGTTAGGGCTCGCTCAGAACATCGGAGGAATAGGCATGTACTCAGCCGTTACGATCTTGAGGGCGTAGCCTGGTTGGGTTTCGAAAAGTTTGGCAGATTCGGCTACGTCTCCCAGACCAAGGTCAATCCTCTGTTATCCTACCTTGAAAAAGGGAAGATCGCTGCCACAAGGTGCAAGAAATGCGGGAGAAAGTATTTTCCACCTAGAGCTGACTGCCTGGACTGTCGCCATAGTATCATAGAGTGGGTCGTGCTGGACGGGAAGAGCAACCTGATAACTTTCACCCAAGTTTTCTTCGCGCCACCCGTTTTTCAGCCTGAAACCCCGTACCTACTAGGGCTGGCAGAACTCGTGAGTGGGTCGCGCGTTTTCGCGCCCATCAGTCCCACCGTAGACAAGGAGCAACTGAAACCAGGCCTCGAGCTGAACCTGAAAGTTGCAAAGGGCTCGCGTGACAACTTGTACTACTGGCTTGAATAGAGACGCCTTCCCTATGCAAGATTACCGTTTCACTTTCGTGGAAACTCAGGTAAGGAACAGGGTTATTCCCTGCCCGAGCGATAGACAGTCAAGGAATCGCCCGTTATCAGCCCTGATCTTGAAAAGGAGAGGGGGTCTCTAGATTTCCGTGTAATCGTTCGGGATGCACCGATGAAATCACTTTATCCGCCCTGGCATCCAAGCCCAGTCTAAGCCCTGAATCGCGAGCCTCGCCCAGAATCCATGCCAGACAGCAAATGACCTCTCCAGACCGGGGGGGTCTTAGCGACTCGACCTCGCGACGCAAGAGTGGTCTTTCCGGGCTATTCGAGCCGAGGTAATCGGAGATCATCGCCCGCAGTTCGATAGCCCAGCTTCATGGCTAAAGGAGGACGTCTCTTGTGCTCCGACTTCAACCATCGTTCTCGGACTTTCCTAACCAACGCTAGCGCCAATCCTGTTTCTTTCGCAATTTCTTCTGGTGCCATCCATCTTTCGAGTCCCCAGAGAATCCTATCCAGCTTCTCATAGCTGAGTCCCAGTTCTTTCTCAGCGGTCTGCCCGGGCCATAGCTCAGGGCTCGAGGCTTTCACGCGGATCCTCTCAGGAATACCCAATTGTCTAGCGAGGTGGCGTACTGATGTCTTGTAGACGTCCGCCAAAGGCAGAATATCGCAGGCCCCATCTCCGAACTTGGTGAAGTAGCCTAGCATGATCTCGCTCTTGTCACCGGTTCCCACAACGAGACCACGCTCGGAGTTAGCGAAGTAGTACAGAACCATGGCCCGGAGCCGTGCTTTTACATTCCCCCAGGGAATTCCCTTCGCCATCTTAGCGCTGAGCGTAGTCCGAGCAGATTCGACAATCGGCGTAATATCAATTATCTTGAAACGTATTCGAGATTTCGATGCCACCAGTCTGGCATCTTTCAGAGCCTTATCGTTCCTCGTCTCCTTCTCCGGCAGACTTATCCCCAGAACTTTCTCGCCACCGACAGCGAGCGCGCAAAGAGCTGCAGTGACGCTAGAATCGAGGCCGCCGGACATACCTACGACGAGGCGCCTTGCACCGGTTTCTTCTAGGTGAGTTTTGAGAAATCGTTCAAGTCGGCTTACTGTCTCTTCTGGCTCCCGAATGGCGAAAGAATCGTCGCCGAACCTAGAGGACATAGCGCCCTCAACATTCAGGCCAGTGTAATAAGCCGAGAGACTTGGTCTAGCTGACGATACGTGAGCCGCGATCTTCTGTGAGGAGGCTCTTGAACAGAGGAAGCATCCTCTCCATCGTCACCCAGCGCTCACTCGCAAAAGAAGCCTCGCTCGCCGCTTCCTGAACAATATTCTTCAGATCCCGAGGCGTCACAACATACTGCTCACGAACAGTAACCCCTCGCTCAGGAATCGAAGCCTCATACAACTGCTTCCTAGACCTAATCGTCCGCCAGATATCCCCAAACGCCTCGTCAGTCAATCCTCCCCGATAGTTCGAGATAGACGGATCCAACTCGACCTTGGAGCAGTAAAAGTCCAACAACCTCTTCACTTCCTCCATCGATCTCGGAGGCGGAACATAGATGATCCGCTTGATTCTATCCAGGAGCGCGGTATCTATGACGCTCGGATAGTTTGTGGCAAATATCACAGACACGTTCCTATTGACATGGAACCCCTCTCCAAGCTCGGTAAGAATCTGGTTCAGCATTCCCTGAACATCTCTCCCCGCATCCGTCGTCGCCTCCATCCTCGCACGCCCAATAGCATCAGCCTCATCGATGAAAAGAACCGTAGGAGCTGATTCCCGAGCCAGCTTGAAGACTTCCTTGACATTCTTCGCCGACTCGCCAAGCCACTTTGACACTATCTCGTAGCTCTCTATCTTGAGAAAGCTAGTCTCTTGACCCCGCTGCCCAATCGTCCCCGCTACAGCCTTCGCCATGTAGGTCTTGCCCGTACCAGGCGGACCGAACAACAGAATGGACCCGGCTTCCTCCAACATCCTTGGGTCGCGGATAATTTGCTCCCGCCGAGTACGGACCTGAGGGTCAAGTATCCACTCGACCGCCTGTCTCAGACTAAGCAGTTCCTTTTCGAGACCAACAACATCCTCGTAGAACACCTTGGGCGATTTTTCGACCTGATACTCTAGGAGTGAGCGCTCGCGCAACCTGTCAATTACGTCGACAATAACCCCCTTCGTAGGAGAGAGGACTGCATCCACTTCAGTCGACACTTTTTCTCTAATCTCTGGAGGAATGCTAACCTGGAAAGCCTGCCCGCCCGATAACCGGACCAACGCCATGTCTCCCTTGACCTCTTCAATAGTCCCTATCGGACGCATACCCTGTTTCAGCTCCTCCATCAGGTTGTGGTACCGGCGGAGCTCGGTCTGGAGATACTCTATCTGCCGCTCCTTTCGGGTCAGTTCCCTTTCGAGGTCTAATGCAGGAGGATATTCTGGCGAGTTCTGCTCGGCCATGCAGCTTCTGCTCCAACATAGCCCACCGAGGAATAAATAGATATGGGCTTCACCCCCGCGCCAATCTTGTGGTCTTTCGAATAGAGAGCTGATTGGAGTCTCAACAAAATAGGACGCAGGGACCTAAGAAAAGAGCACTCACGAGATCTATCAACTTCAGAGTAGACATTGACGCCTACCCAGACAAATTGGTGGAGAGTTGAGACTTGATTGATTCTGGGAAAACATGTGTTCAGCCTAGCTTATTCGACCGGTCGTCCCTGCGCTCGGCCGATTTCTCAGGAATCCGAATCGAGGGAGATGAAGTTGGATACCTATTCCACTGATAATATCGAAGCGTACCAGTCGTGGGATGATCTGGCGACGATCCATTTTCCTGACGAGCAGGTATCGACGTAGCACCTGATGTTCTTCCACCATTCGCAATTCGACTACACCATCTACAAGACTCTCGACCTTGTGAAATAGCTCGGGCTGGACACTTCCCGTAGAGAGAGTGGCTATCATTTTTCCACCCGCCTTCTTGACTTTGGCGGCGATACTCTGGAGGAAGCTGACCGCGTGTTTCGGTTCCGTCTCGCTGAAGATGGGCATCAACGAGTCGACTATTATAGTAACTTGATGGTTCCCCATTTTTTCCATAACTGACGTCAAGTAGATGCTCACATTGGTCAGGTCGAATGGTTGAGGCACGACTCCTTCAGTCACGCCTGCAGTGGCCGAGTAACAGTCGACGATGCTCAGCTTGTTCAGCAGCTGGTATTTTCTGGGGTCCCATCCAAACTGGCCCATCCTCTCAAGGATGTTGGCAGGGAACGTGTCATATGTGACAATGATACATGGTCTCGATCTCTGGAGCTCCTCATACAGAATTTGTTGTGCAAGAGTGGTCTTCCCACTTCCCGGGTCGCCAGTCACCAGCACTGAGGACGAGTCGGGTAGACTTCCTCCTATGAGCTCATAGAATCCTTTGAAGGGCGAGGACCCGTATTCCAGTTGTAAGTTCACCTAGGGGAAATTAACCGTCGAAGCCACTATTTCCCGTTAGGATGCTCCGGCATATGAATGGGGATTGTAACCTGTACACCTAGCATTGAGTGACCGAGCTCGTGAAAATGAGTTCACTCAAGCCCTAAGCTTGTCCACACTTGCTACAAGTTCATCGCGACAAGGAGCCGGAATTCAGATGCGTATTGTGTCGAACATTCTGGTGCAGTTTTCAAGAGAAAGTAGAGGTGGCGATGGAAGGAGTCTGAAAGATATAAGGCTCGCTTGTTTCCCGGTACTCGTAAGATGGGCAGAAGTCGGTTGCGGGCGATATTTTGTCTTAACAGTTCTTGTTTGTTAATTTAGTGCGGGAACTGCTGCGAAAAATGTGCGATAACGTTCTAAGTCCGGGCAAGTTTTAGTCGAACTCGTTCTCAAGGCCACTCGACTCGCTTATGAGGCGCGCATGTAGCTCAAGTAGGTTAATCAGAGTGGCAATGTCGTCGAGATCTTCGGCCGCAAATATCCGCTTGGGGGTTCGCTCTCCCATGCCATCTCGACGCGTGTGTTCGCTTGTCCGGTGTTAGTATAAGGATTATCATTCTTCGAATATCGAAACCAAAGTCTGGAAACTTGACAAAGAAGCGAACCTACGGCAAATCAGATTCGTCGCGATGCTATATCGTTGGTGGCGGCGGTGGCTTTCGTACCTTGATGGCCAATAGGATTAGGAAAAGCGCCACTCCGAATATCGTCAGTAGCACGACCGCGGAGACGACGGGAGCAGAGGTTGTGCCGCTTATGTTCAGAGTGATGGTGCTCACACCTCCAGGTGTTGCTGATGCATCTTCAGACCATTTTACATCCTGCCCTTGGTACGTGACGCGAGCTGTGTAAGGTCCGAGCGGAATGTCTCCAAGGCCGACCGTTCCCTGGCTGCCGGTTAGGTGGCTTACACTGGTTGAGTTTGGAGGAGCAAAAGTAACGGTTACATTCGCACCAGACACTGGATTATTGTTTAGGTCAACGACTTTTACGCTAGCCGGGTAGACTGCGAGTTGAATCGACTTTGTCACCGGACCGTTGGTAAGGTCTATCGTTTGTGCACCTATTACAAGACCGGGTATCCCTTCCCATTTCGCATCTACGACACTCCAGCTTGCGGCTTGCAACCACTGACCAGAGTAGGCGGAGGTCGTCAGAGCGCCAGTGGGACCTGACAGCGTAATGCTGGCCGGAGCAGGACTCAATGCGGCTCCGTTATAGTCTGTAAATGTTAGCGTATATTGGAATTGCTTGTCAAACTGGGCCGTGAACTGGTCGTTGGGTAAGGTGTAGTTGTATATCATCAGAGGAGTGGTCATGTTCGCATTGGGATACTGCAGCGTGTGCCAAGTCCAGGCGGCTTTGGAATCCCAGAGGTAGCGGGCACCAGATGGCGTGCCGCTGACCGTTAGAGTGAGGACTTCGAGTGAATGGGTCGTTCCATTTGTAAACGCGAACAGGTGTGGCAGAGGGTATTCTAGAGCATTGTTGCCGTCCTGTCGAACTATTACTGAACCCTCTGCACTTGGCACATTGGTCTGAGCGTATAGATAGCATGTGGGCGGCGTTCCCGGTTTACACCCTTGAATGGCGTGTACATTTGTGATGAATAAAGGAGCGAGTATAGCTGCGACGATAAGGGTGAGAACTGTGATAGTCCCTCTTGATCTCATGATAATCCTCGCTTGGAGTCAAGGGAAGTTCGAACTACTGAGTTTAGAACGTCTTGAACCGTGCGATGGCAGGTGAGGGTACTAGAGTCCTTTAGAGTTAATCAACTTCGAGCGCCCGAAATTCGGGAGGGCTGTATTGTGAGTCGGAATCAGCCTCCCTCGAAAGTGGGCCTCTAGCGATTCTGAGTGGTGCGATCGCGCTCTTTTGAAGAATATTCCTCCTTCTCTTCCTTTTCGAAAGACGAAGTCTTCCCGACTTAGATTACGCTAGCTCTTCCGTCTTCGTCGGAAGGGTACTTTGGACTAGCTGCGTCTGTAGGAGCGAGAAAGGTAGAGAGCACGAACGGTTGACGTGGTTTTGATCGTGGTGAGGGTAGTTGCTTTACAATTTGCGGGATGTATTCTCTAGCCTTTCGAACCGGCTCTTCTAGGGATATCAGGACTGGTTGGAAGCATCCGCCCAGATTTCTTGGATAGCTCCGACCTGAATAGAAAGTTAGATATTGAGGACCTACATTAGAAGTTCCGTCGGGCCTTGGAACTAGGAGACCTGGAAGCAGCGGTTCTGGGAAGCGTTGTACGGCTTGGCAGAGCCTCTGCCAGGGAGGTTGCTCAAGACCTTCATTCCAGTCGCGGGCTTGCATACACTACTATCAGTACTACCCTAGATCGGCTCTTCAAGAAGGGTATTCTGACCCGCGACGAGGCCGTTGGAAGAGGAGGGTCCCGATACGTTTACCGGCTTTATTCGGAGGACAAGGTGAAGGGTCGGGTCGTCAAAGGGTTTGTCGATAGGTTGCTCACAGCTTTCGGACCGAGCATAATCTCCACCTTGCACGACTACATGGATGAAATTCCGAAAGATGAACTGAAGAGGCTGGAAGAAAAAGTTCGAAGGGAGTCCGGGCAACGATAAGCCTGGAACTCTACTCTGTCTACTTTCTTTCGAGAGCGACTCTTGGAATCGTAGCCGCCGTCTTAGTAGTCCAAGCCCTCTCTTTCCTTGCCTACCGATCGAATGCAGGGAATCCTTTGCGAAGATCCAGACTGCTCTATCCGATTTTATCCTCCTCTGTTTTCTTTTGGTCGTTTCTTGGGACTAGCTTTGTCGTGTGCACTCTTTTCCTCAACACGTATGAGTGGCAGCCGCAACGAGTGATAGAACTCGTGCTTGGAAGCTCGCTGCTTGCATCTATAGGAATCGCGTCTCTATTGTCGCTAATTGCGCGAAGATACGCGTTCCCTCGGATGATGGAAGGCATGATTGCAGGAACATCCTCAGGCTCGCTACTGAGCGAGACATTCGCAGATCTCTGCGGAAAAATGAACATGCGAGGAGTCGACCTAAGAGAAGCAACAGTTGGAAACGCTTTTTCCTTGGATAACAAGGGATTGAAAGTCGTGGCGGTGTCTCCAGAACTGGTCTCGTCAATGTCCCCGGTAGAGGTTGAGGCGGTCATTGCTCACGAACTCTCCCACTTGAAGAACAACGATTCTCTGGAAAAGGGACTAGCTAGATTGGCCAAATTGGCGCTTGCTTTTGATCCAATCGTGCATCTTGTTGAGGCGGCAGTCCATAGGGAACGAGAGCTCTTGGCCGACCTGTCCTCGGTCAAGTACACTCAAAAGCCATTGGCTCTGGCATCCGCTTTGCTCAAGGTTCACTCAGCGTTTCAAGCCGGCTCACCCGGACCAGGTGCCGGATTGTTTGTGGGCCACAAGGGAAGAGGCTTGCTCAGCAGGTATCCCGACCTTGACCGAAGAATCCAACTATTGATCGACATGTCCCGTGAGATGAAGATGACGACGATTCCCGCCTGGGGAAACGCTCTTTTATAGTCTCATCCAGTTTGGAATGCGGACTTGACCGTTCAGATTCAGAAGTACAAGATGCTGATTGGCGGAGAATGGAAGGACAGCTCAAACGGTGCCGTCTCATCAGTTCTTGACCCTTCGAACAACGAGGTTGTCGCCGAAGTTCCACGAGCCACAAAACAAGATGCGAAGGCCGCAGTCGAGAGTGCGAAGACGGCGCTCGAGTCGGCGGGCTGGATTGACATCGATCCCAGTAAGAGAGGACGTCTTCTTTCCAAGCTCACAAGCCTAGTCCGAGAGAGCTCGGAGCAGCTGGCAAGGCTTGAGACTCTGAGCGAGGGGAAGACTCTCCGAGAGTCAAAGGGCGATGTTGCATGGGCGGCCAGGGCATTCGAGTACTGGGCCGGATTGGCAGACAAGGTTGAAGGAGAGACCATCCCGGTTCCTCCGAGGAGGTTGAATTACACTCTCCGAGAGCCGTTAGGTGTAACGGTGCACATTGTTCCCTGGAACTATCCGATTGCACTGGCTGCGAGAAGTTTGGCACCGGCTATTGCGGCGGGGAACACTGTCGTCATGAAGCCATCTGAAATTACGCCACTTACAGCCATCATGCTGGGAGATCTGGCGCTAAAGGCCGGCTTCCCCAGAGGAGTCATCAACATTGTGACTGGATCAGGCGCTGAAGTTGGCGGAGCTCTTGTGTCGGACTCGCAAGCGGACGGGATAGTTTTCACCGGGTCTGCTGAGACTGGAAAGCAGGTAATGGAATCCGCCGCGAAGCATGTTACTAGAGTTCTATTGGAACTAGGAGGGAAGAATCCTCACATTGTTTTCCCTGACGCCGACTTGGCGAGAGCCTCCAAGAGTGTGAAGGAGGGGATCTTTACCAACGCTGGACAGATGTGCT
Organism: Candidatus Bathyarchaeota archaeon; assembly: GCA_005882895.1. GTDB lineage: Archaea > Thermoproteota > Bathyarchaeia > 40CM-2-53-6 > 40CM-2-53-6 > 40CM-2-53-6. Next base: position 18,537 of record VBBD01000022.1, read on the forward strand.
GGGCTGGATCCAGAGCTTTCATTCACGAGAGTGTATACGACGGCTTCGTCAAGGATCTCGTGGCCAAGACTCGAGCGATCAAAGTTGGGCCCGGCACTGATGAAACGAGCGAGATGGGGCCTTTGGCGTCCAAGTCTCGCCAAGACGCGGTTCTAGGGTTTGTCAAGGACGGCCTCGAAGAAGGAGCGAGTCTACTCTGCGGAGGGAAGAAACCCGCAGATCCGAGACTGCAGAAGGGAAACTTCCTCGAACCTACAATCTTCGAGAGTGTCAACGGGAAGATGAAGATTGGCTGTGACGAGATTTTTGGGCCTGTCCTAGGCATTACCAAGTTCAAGACCCTCGATGAGGTTGTTGCCATGGCAAATGAGACGGATTATGGACTCTATGGAGGAGTTTGGACGAGCAATTTGAAAGTAGCTCATGAACTCGCGGCTCGTCTCCAAGTCGGTGGATTGGCGGTGAACGAGTATTTGGTGACTTTTCCGCAGACCCCGTTCGGTGGCTACAAAGACAGCGGCATCGGGCATGAGAATGGAATCCGCTCGTTGGAATTCTACACGCGGACCAAGAATGTCTCGATAAACTTGTCATAAGGCGCTTTTGTAGGCTCCGGTCCCGTCCCTCGGCACTTTGTGTCGCGAGACTCGGTCGCTAAGACCCCCCTCCCCCTAAGGACCATTTGCTGTCTGGCAGGGTTTTTGGGCGAGGCTCGCGATTCAGGGCTTAGACTGGGCTTGGATGCCAGGGCGGATAATGGGATTTCATCGGTTACATCCCGAACGATTACAGGGAAATCTAGGGACCCCCCCTTTTCAAGATCAGGGCTGAAAATGGGCGATTCTTACCGAACCATGGTTAGGTCTCTGGCTACCACACACGATTTCGCCGGATGACGTCTGATACCAACATTCATGGGCGTAGTTCGTCGCGGTCGTTTCGACGAGTGGCAGGACCTCAAAATGAGCCGTAAGGTTTGACCTCACCAGAGTAATGGGGGACGGACTCTATGCCTTGAAAGGTGGACTGAAAGGGCTCGTAAATCTCGAGTACAGCTGAGATTTTTTCGGCGGCTATGTTAGTTCATCCAGTAAGGGCGTAATGTCGCGGTTGTAGATGTCCTGTTCAACGAAGGGTTTGTCCTTCAGCGCGGGCATTCGAAGAGCCAACTGGTCTTCGAACGTTGGTACCTCCATCTTGAGGAAAACGCCGATGGGTATCTTGTCGCCCCACTCGAACGATTTCACAAGCGCATTTCCTTTCTTTGCATTAACCTCGTCTGTGGAGGGATCGACCACCGAACCATTGTATCCTGAATCCTCCAGCTTGTAGAGTCTCGGTGCTTTGACCGGAAGGTCTTCGCCACCATACCACTCCTTTGTGTTTATGTCATTGTAGGTCGGGCATGTCTGCAGAACGTCCACGAAAGCGCTTCCCCGATGCTCAATCGCCGCTCGAAGAGTCTGCTTCAAGTGGCGAACATCGAGAGCGTAACTTCGCGCCACGAACGTATAGCCCGAGGCTACAGCCATCGCGATCGGATTCACACGTTCAATAATGGCGGGCGCGGGCATAGACTTCGTCTTAACACCCTTAGGCAAAGTAGGGGATGCTTGACCTTTCGTCAGACCGTAGACTCCGTTATCGTAAAGGACGTATGTAAAGTCCAGATTCCTCCTACCCGTGTTGACAAAGTGTCCGGCGCCTATGCCCAGCCCGTCTCCATCACCGCCAACCGCGACAACGGTCAATCCCGGATTGGCCAGACGGGCACCAGTGGCGATTGGGAGTACTCGGCCATGGAGGGTATGGAATCCGTAGGCGTTTACAAAGTGTGGAGTCTTACCAGAGCATCCGATTCCCGAGAAGATTGCGATCCTATGGGGTTCTAGCTGCATTTCCAGAAGGGTCATCTGAATCGCGTTGACGATTCCAAAATCGCCGCAACCGGGGCACCAGTCGTTGTGAACCTGTGTTCGGTACGTCTTTAACTCAAGCATGAGATACAGTAACCTCTTTCATTCCGTTCTTTATTATGTCTTTGACGCCTTCATAGATTTCGTTTTGGGAAAATGGTCTTCCATCGAACTTCACAATAGTGTTATCCATTCCAATCCCGGTTTTTTCGCGGATTAACCCCGCCATCTGAGCCGAGTAATTGTTTTCAATTGCTATTTTTCTCCGGGCAGAACCGAGTACTTGTTGGACGTAGTCAGTGGGGAAGGGGTTGACGAATCGCACCTGAAGGAAGTTTGTTTCTATTCCATCGCTCTTAAGCTCTTCCATTCCGTCGAGTATAGCTCCCTTTGATGATCCCCAGCCGACAAGGGTTATTCGAGAGGAGCTGGGTCCGTGCAGTGTTGCTTTCTTCGAATCTGGAATGACTTGACCTGCAAGCTCGATTTTCCGCATTCTCTTTCTCATCATTTTGATTCGGATATCCGCTGCTTCGGTGATGTGTCCATACTCGTCGTGTTCGTCGCCGGTGGTCCAGAATATTCCGCCTTTCTGGCCCGGGATTGCTCGAGGCGAAATGCCCAACTCTGTCCAGCGGTATCGTCTGTAATCCGTGGCGCCAGCAAGGTCTGAATCACTCACAATGTCCCCTCGATCAACCTTCAGGTTGTCACCATTGAATAGAGGAACATCTTGGTATGTGCTTGCGAGGAATTTGTCAGTTAGCAGTATCACGGGTACCTGGTAATGTTCCGCGTAGTTGAACGCGTCAAAGGTGTCGTAATAGTTTTCGACCACATCTCCGGGTGCAATGATGATTCTGGGAAATTCTCCGTGAGCTGCATGGAGGGCGAATCTTAGATCCGCCTGCTCAGTCCGAGTCGGCAGGCCCGTAGCGGGACCCGCTCGCTGGTATAGTATGATGACGGGCCCAGGGGCTTCAGTTATTCCTGCCCATCCCAAACCTTCCGCCATAAGCGAAAACCCTGGCCCGGATGTCGAGGTTGAAGATCGGAGGCCAGCGTGCGCGGCACCGGTGGCCATGTTGATGGCAGAAATCTCGTCTTCTGCCTGTACGACAATCATGTTGTAGTCTTTTTGATGGGACTCCAGGTACTCGCTCTCATCAGTAGCTGGCGTAATAGGGTAGTAGGTTTGGAAGCCACATCCAGCCTTAAGTTTCGCGATTGCAACTGCTTGGACACCTCTGATCATCATCCGTTTTCCTGTTAATGGTTGTTTTCGCAGTTTGATCGGAAATGCGTCTTCACCGAAGCTTTTCTTCGCGTAGTCATACCCATGCCTCGCAGCACTAACGTTCAGGTCCCCGAGCGCCGCCTTTCGTCCCGTGAACCCTTCTCTGATAGCTTCGGTGGCGAGGTCGAAGTCGTAATCAGCAAGGCCCAGCGAGGCGCCTAGGGCAATCGTGTTGACCATTACTTGGTACTTGCTGAGTTCCTTGTCCTTTCCGAACTCTTTCAGAGCGTCAACAAGGAGATCCATGTATGGGATGGGAAAGAGTTTGATGTCGTCTCTTCCAAAAGACTCCGGTGTTAAGTTGAGACTACGGTCGTAGATTATTCCCCCTCCAGGGCTGACCTCGTGTCTGTGACCTCGATGTGTCGGGTGTACCTTGTTCATGTCGCCGAAGATTGTTTCTCGATCGAGGGCGACAAGCAGGTCTACCCAGTCCACGTGGGAGCGAGGCGGTTTTGATTCTACCCTGAGCCTGTAGTAGCTATGCTCCCCCTTGATGTTGGAATGGTACTCGATGTTGGCAAATATGTGAAGCCCCCCTCGTATGCATGATTTTGCAAAGTTCTCTGCAACTGAGTTGATCCCGCTGCCCTGGGGACCGCCTATCATCCAGGTGAAACTGTTTGTTACCGTCAAATTCCTGCACTATTAAGTGATCGTCAACTATAGAAAATTCTTTGCCCCACGAGATTCGCGGTCCTAGAGAATGAGCGCCAGTCTGGGCTGTCTGCGAAGCAAAGCCCCGTTGGAAAACAAGCGCTATATACAGAGTCCATCGTGAAATCGTTTCGCAATGAATCGGATGGGACGCGCGGCCTTGGCTGAGGCTTACGGGACGTTTCTTCTTACCATGATTGGTCCTGGGACAATTATAGCGGTGACGTTTCTCGATGGCTCCATCACGAGTGCAGGTCTGGGCTTTATCGGTCTTGCCCACGGGGTGGCTTTGCTACTGGCAGTCTATACCATAGGCCGGCTGACTGGTGCTCACATCAATCCTGCGGTCACAATCGCTCACTGGGCTACCCGGAGGATCGAGACAAAGAAAGTGGTGCCCTACATTCTTGGCCAACTTGGAGGCGCGTCTCTTGCAGGGTTCGTCCAGCTGGCGTTGTGGACATCTAGCAATAACAGAGAACTCGTTCAGGCTGCTCATTCAACCTTTCTTGGAGATACCATTCCAAGCCCCGAATTCGGCGTTGGCGCCGTACTTCTAGCCGAGGTGATTGGTACTGCCATTCTCGTCTTCACCGTATTCGGGGCAACGGATAAGACTGCGGACCCGAGTCGGGCTGGAGTCACCATAGGATTCGCTCTAGCGGCCATCGTCTGGATTTTCGGCCGAATTTCCGGAGCGTCTCTCAACCCAGCTAGAACATGGGGACCCACATTAGCTTCAGCAGTCTTTAGTCTGACCCCGCTGGGAAACCTTTGGATATATGTCGTAGGACCAGTCCTTGGAGGTTTGCTAGGAGCCTTCTTGTATGATGCCTTTAGGTAGAGCATTAGCGAGGAATTTGGCATAAAGACAGAGCCGTTCTCCACTCTGACCGCATGTGTTCTAAGAGGCATAGTTAGATCAGCTTGCACCGGCAATCTTGTTGCTTGGTTAAACTAGCCGAAATGCTGAGGAGATGTAATCGGTTGATCTTCCATTGCCCGCAGAGAGGGGTCCTCCCGGCGAGTGTACCTTTCCTCCAAAGCGTACTATTGGCCTTCGAATTTAGGTAGTAAAATTTCCTTTGCCTAGATGAGGAAACGCTTGAAAGTTCCTTCGGGAACTTCTTCGACGACCAGAGTCTGATGAGCGGGAGGTTATGACCGACTCATGCCTTTGTCTGAGCGGGTGAAGCTGGCTGAGCGGGTGGGGGAGTGTAGCTGGGGTTTACTCTCTGGTTGATCTCGTTTGCGAGAGCGTGTCCATGGAGGATAACTGTGACCTTCTTGACTCCTTCAAGCTTGGATGTCAACATCCGTATGTTCATTCCGATGTCTTCTGCAAAGATCGGCGGACAGAACGGCGCGGTCAGATGATACTTGATGAGGATCTCCCCGTTGTCCTGAATGTTTATCTCGTCCACGAGATGCATCTCTGTGATCGGAAGCCCGATCTCTGGGTCGACAACCTTCTCAAGCTCTCTTTCGATCGCTTCGACGGTAACCATATTTCCTTAATCTAAATGCGCGTGTTTTGATTTATAGGTTCCTCGGTTGCCTCGACGTCTGCTCCGCGGGGTGCCAGAATTGAGATCAGGGTCGATTATGGGCGATTTTCGTCCGGAGGAGTCGTCTATCAAGGATTATGACGTAAGTCATGTTTAAATAGATTCCAGGACTTTCCCATGTTGGCCTTTTATTGATCATTCCCTGCGAAGTCGCAGCGAAATCCGTCATTCCGGCATTGCGCGCCATGATAGCCCGTGAGCTAATAGAGGGTTATGGGATGAAACAGGAACTAGTCGCACAGCGACTAGGAGTTACACAAGCGGCCGTCAGCAAGTACAGGCACCAAGTTCGCGGAGAAGCAGTAGACCTTGAATCTGCGGCCGAGGTCCGGCAGATTAGTAAGGATATCGCTTCCGCACTGGTCGGGGACCCGAGCCCACTGAACGTCTCAAGAAGGTTTTGCCAGGCCTGTACCGACATTCGTGCATTAGGCCTGATGTGCGAGACTTGCAGGAAGGTGGATCCTAGTTGGGATGTGGAACATTGCACGATTTGTTTCGGGCAACACAGCTGCGCCGACACTGTCAGTATTGAACCCAGCAGCATCGCAAAGTATCGAAGGATACCTATCCAGGACTAGATCGCTCACTCGGCTTCAATAATCCTCGTTCTCGGAATCTGAGTTTTCAACGGTTTTCCAGTGCCCGCGAGATACTGACCTGTTTGAGAATGAACCGTACGAAGTTTCGGTCGCGGCGGGATCGCTTTTAGTACTTGATGACCCTTCCGCTGGAGGATTTCCTATAGGGCCCTCTCTTCCGCCTACGGGCCTTATTCTTAGACTCTCTTCCCCGAATCATCTTGTCTTCAACACTCACTTATCGACCCTCCCAATGTCCATTCCTGCCCCGTCTCCAAAAAGAGTCAATTCTTAAATTGTTCACTAAAGAGCTTACGACCCCTCCCGGAGACCCTGAGTAGCTTGAAGCTAGGCTTTGGCAAGCCGAAACAGAAAGATCCCTCTCTCGAAATCAATGCCCAGTCCGTGGTGGCCAACAGACTAAAAGAGCTCTGCGGTGGCGACGGCGACTTATACAGAGCAATGTCCCGCCTCATGTTCCTCGACCCGAAAAAAATCACAACGCCAATTGACCGTGTGCTAGCCGAGACTCAAACCTTCGAGGCCCAAGGGAACAAGTTGCGAGCTGAAGTGGGGTATAGGATAGCCGGCGGAATCTCTCTGTATAAAGGTGACCTCGATGGAGTGAAGAAGTACTTCGAAAAGGCAGCCTCGTTCGCCGGCGACTCACATCCTGAGTACCAAGCTATTCTCAAACGGAGTGATGAGGCTGTGAGCATAGCTCGAAAGTATTATGACGAATTTGGCTCATTGGGCACACAATCGTAGCACACGACGCAAACAGATCTAACCAGTTATTCTGAACCCTCGAAACTCGCCCTTGAAATCAAACCAGTCCACGTCAACACTCCTCACTCTCGCCCCAGAAGGACCAACACGGCAGAACTGGATGACCCTGTCAAGCTTCCCGATGTCTCCCTCGCAAACCACCTCAACACCACCATCTGGAAGATTCCTCACCCAACCTGTGATGCCCAGTTGCCTTGCCAAGTCGGCGATCCCGCGACGAAAGAAAACGCCTTGCACAAGTCCAGAGATCAGAATTCGTGCGCAAGCATCCAAACTCAAACACTGATGACTCTCTTGACCACAAAGTTTTTCGCCGGTGAGAAGATATCCGGAAACGAGAAAGTTGAGCTAGGCGGCGGAGGGTGCGACGAGTTGGGTCACCGCTTGCTGAGGTGGAGGCTCCTTGGCAGCCTCAACGAGTTCCTGGACAAGACTTTCGGCTTTCAACCCGTTCATGGCGGAGAAAGCATCAAGGGTCATGTAGATATCTCCGGCGTCCTCCGCTTCCAGCCTCAGACCCTTTCTAACCAGAACATCCCTTATTCGAGGGAAAGTAACAAGAAGGTCTCCGATCGCGGTGTCGCCACGAATATTTTCGACCGTTATCCTTGACCGCTCCCGAACTGGTCGCTCGACGGAAAGAGGCGGCAACACGACTGGTTTGAGCACGGGTGGAGATTTCTTCACTTCGACTCTCTTTCGGGAGTGACCAGCCTTCCCAGTTCTTGCCTGCCTAAGCTTCTTCCCTGATTTATTCGCCCTTCGAGTAACAGCTCGACGCTTTGTTGCCATGCCCTATAGCCCCCGAACTACCCATGTATGGTAGAACCTGCGTTAAAAGATTCGCAGCAGCAGAATACCCACTCTAAAGGAGGAGGGCGAGTTACCGTCAGGGCTCGATAGACCAAGCGATTGGAAGCCCTTGGGTTAGCTGTTCAACCTGTCTGGCGGCTCGGGTTCTGAGCTCGCTCACAATGCCTCCGATTATTGAGTTGGAATACTCTTCGATTTTGCCCTCGTCAGACAATTTGGCAATGGCGGGGTCTAAGGGGATGGCACCTAGGAATGGCACTCCTAGGCTTGAAGCCAGGTTCTCTCCCTTCGGCTCTCCGAAAACATTCATCGTCTTCCCACAACTCGGACATTTGAGATAGCTCATGTTCTCAACTAGACCAAGTATTGGGACGTCCATCTTCTTGGCCATATTCACCGCTTTTGAGACGATCATTGAAGCGAGATCTTGTGGGGAGGAAACTACGATGACGCCGTCTAACGGAAGAGATTGGAACACGGTTAGAGGGGCATCGCTGGTCCCTGGTGGAAGGTCCACGAGAAGATAATGAAGATCGCCCCAATCGACGTCCCAGTAAAGTTGTCGGATTACGCTGTTAACGATTGGACCTCGCCAGACAACCGGCATGCTAGGGTCCTCCAGAACAAGGTTGATTGACATGACTTTGATTCCAGTTTTCGTCCTAAGAGGCACGATTCCACCTCCGGGGCCCTTGTACGGCTTACCGAAAACACCAAGCACCTTGGCGATGCTTGGACCAGTGAGATCCGCGTCTAGGACCCCTACCTCGTATCCACTTCTCTTTAGCTCCGACGCGAGCATGCTGGTGACGAAGGATTTTCCAACGCCTCCCTTCCCTGAGATGACCGCGATAATGCTGCGGACGCCCCGCTTTCCGAGACGTTCAATCCCAGGTCCAAGCCCGGGTCCACCCTTTGACGGAGTTGAGGAGACTGCTCCTGGTTGCAACTGTTGCTTCAACTCCTCCAGCTCCTTTCTCGACATGGTCGTTGTCTCGACTTTCACCGATCTTACGTCCTCGAGTTCTCGCACTGCCTTCTCGACATCTGCCTGAAGGGTCTTTGCAAGCGGACAGTGCGCAACGGTCAGGGCAATTTTCACGTAAACATTCCCATCGCTAGCCGAAATATCTCTGACCATTTTCAGATCAACGATACTCCGGCCAATCTCCGGGTCCAGCACGCCCCTCAGCTTTTCCAAGACTAGGTTCTTATCGACCAAACGATAGCCCACAGTTCGAAACACTATCATGAAGCCTTTCTTGCTATTTACACCCTCCTTCAAAGATGTAACGTAAGGTCGCCTGCTTAGCTCGAAGAGAAAGAAGATCTGATGATGGTCTCCGAAACAACTAGAAGAGCCCTAAAGGAATTCGGGCTCACAGAATACGAGGTCAAAGCATACATTGCCCTAGTGGAATCTGGACCGATGCCCGCGAGCCAGCTGAGTACTACTGCCGCGATTCCCTACTCGAAGATATACGAAATACTAGGGAATCTGGAGAGAAAAGGCTGGGTGGAAAGCGAACAGGGCAGACCAAGTAAGTATTTCCCCAAACCTCCCAGTGCAGCCCTCGAATCCTCCAGGGTGAGAATGGAGAACACGCTCAAGTCCAGCCAGACAGACGCGATGTCGGAGCTACAGCCCCTCTACGAGAAGAAAAGAGTCCAAGAAAGACCGGACATATGGATCGTTAGAGGACAAAACAATATTCTAGACAGAATCAAAGAGACGCTGGGTAGAACAAAGAGAGAACTGCTCGTTGCTATGCCGATAGTTCCCGACTCGGTGATTTCCATGGCGACACCATTACTTTCCCTCATGAACAGTCGAGGTGTCAAAGTCTCAGTCATGATTCCGAGCCTGATCAGCAAAGAGATAACGAGGAAACTGAAAGGGCTGGCAGAGGTCAGGGTCCGCGAGCAAATGTTCGGCGGAGGAATTATCTCCGACAGTAACGAGATCATCCTTCTGCTCGGAGAAGAGCCGGAGAGAGGACTGACCCTAGCAATATCATCTGATCACGCGGGACTGGTAAGATTCGGAAAAAGCTACTTCGAATTCCTGTGGGAGAACTCCAAACCGTGCTAGCTAATGCTCTGGGCTGACAAAAAGGGTAATAGACTATGAGTCAGAGTCCCGGACGATGCTCCGGTGGTGTAGCCCGGTTTAGCATAGCGGCCTTAGCCCGACAATGAAGCTCGGGTGGCCATTCGAGCGAATAACCAGCCAGCGGCGGAGAATCGAAACCTCCAGAGCCGTTGATCGCGGGTTCAAAAGCGGTCGTTTGCCGCGGAGAGTCCCGCCCGGAGCACCATCACGCGGGGGTACCATAGCCAGGTCAAATGGGCAGAGGGTCACTGGAAAGCACCCGCCTAGGGCTTAGGACCCTGTGGCGAAGGCCTTCGTGGGTTCGAATCCCACCCCCCGCACCACTTGAGCCAAACCTTCCAAAAAACTCTATTCAGAATCATGCGGGCCGGTATGCGGGTGAAGGCCCCTTTCGTCGTTTGAGGATTAGTAGCAGAGAAAGCACAATCACAACAGCTATGAGCCCTCCGATTATCGCCGTGGTGAGATTGCTGGTGGGTGCTGTGGAGGAGAGAGAATACACGCCACCAGTCTTGTTACTGCTCCAAGCATTGCCTTTCGAGATCGTCGCAGTCACAACATCGGTTGCGGGGTTTGACGATGTAGTGTCCCAAGAGAACGGGTAGGACTTTTGTTGGCCTGCCGGGAGCGTCTCGCTCATCTGAGCGATGGTAGTAGTTCCCCATTTCACCGTTATGTTGAAACTTGCGTCAACGCTTCCAGTGTTCGACACAGTTACGGTTCCTGTGACAGAGTGGCCTGTAGTCGCGGTACCGCGAGGGGAAAGAGTGATGTCACTGATCGTTGGCACTGCAGATACGGTGATCGTAGCGACGAAATTCTGGGACGTTGCACCGCTGGTCGCAGTTACCGTGATCGTGTATGTTCCAGGGGACGTCGAGGTAGTCGAACCGATTCTCAGGACAGCACTGCCAACTGAGCCGGAGATCAGTTTGACAATGACGACGGTCGCAGTAGAACTGGAATTGCTCAAGAATACTGAAGGACTATTAGCACCGGCGGGAGAAATGGATGCAACAAGGGCCAGGCTCCCCGTCAAGCCAAGGCTGGTCAACGTAATGGTGGATGTGGCGGAACCGCCCGCGATGAAGGAGCTAGGAACGACAGGAGTGCTTGTCAATGTGAAGCTACTAATCATACTGACCGACACTAGCAGCGAATGTTGCAGCGAACCGTTGGTACCCGTGAGAACCACAAGATAGACGCCCGCAGGGGTGGAGGTTGTCGTTGCAACATTTAACGTGGCACTGGTCGCTCCGCCTGCCACAACTCTGACAATAAGACTGGTACCACTGAAGGTCGAGTTGCTCAAAGATATCAGAGGACCATTAGCTACAACCGGCGATACAGAGGCGGTAACGGTTACGTTGCCGGCGAAACCGAAAACGCTACCAACTGTGACTGAGGAGACGCCTGAAGATCCAGCCGCGAAAGACAGAGAGGGATTACTCGCCGTGATACTGAAGTCGACCGTATTCACACTCACGAGGAGAAAGTGTTGCAGAGGACCACTAATCGCTGTAACGTTGACGGTGTAGGCTTGAAGAGGCGTAGAGGCTGTCGTCGTAACACTCAGAGTGGCAGTACCCGCGTTCCCTCCGCCCACTAGTGTGATTATGACGCTGGTTCCTGTGAAAGAAGAGTTAGTCAATGCTGCAACGGGACCACTAGCCACTAGGGGTGAAACTGCGAGCCTCAATGTAACATTGCCCTCGAAACCATTCAGACTAGTCAGACCAATCGATGACGTTCCAAAAGAACCCGGGACGAAAGACAGCGATGTGGTACTAGCCGTGATGCTGAAGTCTACCACGTTCACGGGCACCAAGAAAAAGCGTTGAAGGATACCGCTTGCCTCAGTAACGTTGATGGTAAAGGTTTCGAGAGGTGTAGCGGTTGTCGTTGTAACATTCAAGCTAACCTTACTCGTCCCACCTGCGGAGAGAAGGACGCTAACCTTCGGACCGGTGAAAGGAGTAGAGTTAGTCAACAGTGCCAAAGGTCCATTGGAGAGAATGGGAGAGACGACTGCGGTAACGTTCACTTTGCCCGCGAAACCATTGATACTATTGACCGTAATTGTCGAATTCCCAAAGGAGCCCACTGGGATGTTCAAGAATGCGGGCTTGGAAATTATTGGTGCGATCCCATAGACACCTTCGGCTGTTGTGTGAGAAACGGTGCTACCGCTGTTTGCCAAGATATCCAAACCCGGAGGAATCGTAAGATAGCTAAACCCGCTACCTGCCACTTGGTACGTTATTGTGAAGAGAAGACCACTTCCACCGACGGCTATGCCAGTGCCTGATGCCGCAGATGAATGCGCTACCCCCGCACCGTCGGTAATGCTACAGCCTGTTCCCGAGCCGTTGATGCAGTTTGCGACTTGAAAGACGGATCCGAGGATGTCCCCGGCTACGCTGATGCTAACAGGATTCAGAACACTCGGATCTGTTTCAACGCTGACGTCCCACGCGTTAAAAGGATCCATGCCGGTGACGTTGACCTGGTACGTGATCATGGTTCCCATTGCAAAGGGCCCCTGGCTAGCAGGAGAAAAGAATAGGGTGCCTGCAGCATGCGCAAGAGGAGTTGACGAAGGCGCGAGGAATAAGGCCGGAACGAGCAGACATGCCAGCGACACGGCTCGTATCGTTGAAAGTTGGAGGTTACGCATGCTTGACAACTTGGGACGCTAGCAATTCGAAGGACGAGGCAGAGTTTCGCTCTAAAAAGGCTTATCGAGAACTTGGCACTCCGATGCTTTCGGATGCTGTTTGGCAGACCCGTTTATCCCAGAGATCTTGAGAGTCTCGCCTAGCCGCAAGATCTGAAAGGTCTTCGAACTAGCTTCGTTTATCCAAACGCTCGTGACAGTTTATCATTCCTCAGATTCTAGAATTAGAACAAGTCGACCGGACGGGAAGTCAGGGGCGGGGAAATGATAGTAGTATGACTTGAACGAGGGGAGAAACAGGAAAGGCGCGGCTTCGGTGCTGAAAAGATGGGTCAAACGGTGACGGAGAAGGACGAGAATTCCAAATGATGATGCCTTACGGTGACCACCTGACTTATGATCGTCCCATCTGGCAACGAGGATTCAACCGTGAACGTCGATTTGCCTGAAATGTGAGGATGAAACCCAACGAAACCATCGGCGTCCGTGAACGCCATCGCCACCAGGTTTCCGCCCGAATCAAAGAGCGAGACGGATATGTTCGCCACCGGACTTCCCATCTGGTCAGTGATAATGCCCGCGACCACCCGGTCCTGTTTGAACACGTTGTCGCTCACGATAGTCTGGGTGTCCGTAAGAGAGCTGGCGCTGACGGAGAAGGAGTATGTGGCGTCATCGGGGATTACCACCTGACCCGTACCCGGATTTGTAGCGTTGTCGTCACTCTTTCCGAACGACGAGCCCTTCAGACCATAGTTCAGATGCACCGTCAGGTAAACCATTCCAGATGATGGAACACTGCCTGAGACCGTTATCGTCACTGTTGACCCGAGAGCTTGCGCGCTGTAGTCCGTAAGAGCAATCGCGGCTGGAGTTATTGCAAAGCTATTGCTGACATTATTGATCGGCACAAAGCAGCCCGACTGAAGACCAAAGTTCGAGAAGACCTGGACAGGGTTTGTGCCCTGTGTCACGAATGGATACGGGACAGACATGGACAACGTGACGGGCGTGCCTGCAGTCCCGTTGAAGAAAACATTGTAGGCAAACTGGCCTGGATTACTCGCTGCCAGCGTAAACCCGGAAGCCAACTTGCTCTTGGCGTTGCTTTGCACGAAAATCAAGTGGAACTGGTCGCCGAAGCCGCACAGGCTACCATCAGTCACTACACTACTCAGCTGCCCGATACTTACGATAGCGAATGTGAACGTGGCCGTGGTCGACTGGGACGCGGTGCCAGGCGAACCAGTACCGGTAATGGTTACAGTGAAAGCGTTCGCAGTAGTCGAAGTGCACGACAGACTGGAGGTGCCAGTACCGTTAGCAGCGAGCGATACGGGTGTTACGGTGAACGGGTTGCAGGTCAAACCAGCAGGAAGAGGAGTATCAGAGAGAGCAACAGAGCCAACAAAGTTGAACGTACTAGTCAGAGTAATCGTCGAAGACATTGATGTGCCGGTAGCTCCACTAGGAGACGTAGCACTGATCGTGAAATCGCCTACGTGGGATACGAAGCTAGCTGTGTGAGTGCGACCGCCACCGGTTGCCGTGATTGACACAGTGTAGGTTCCTGGGGTTGAGGAGGAAGGAGTGCAAGTACCAGTAACAGCTCCAGAAGTCACGGTCAGACTCGTAGCGCAGTTGGCGGTAAGACCGGTGGAAGGTGAAACGACAGTGGTGAGAGTAACAGCACCAGTGAAGCTTCCAATCGGAGTGATAGTGATCGTTGAGCTGCCTGTTGTGCCAGTGTTGAAGTCAGCAGGCGAAGTTGCACTGATTGTGAAGTCCACTAATCCTGTGAATGTGAACGTGGCCGTAGTCGAGTGAGACGCGGTACCAGGCGAGCCAACCCCGTTGATGCCCACGATGAAAGCGTTAGCGGTAGTCGAAGTACAGCTGATGCTGGCCATGCCCGTACCGTTCGCTGAGAGCGGAACGGTGGCCGTTGGGCTAAAGGGCTGGCAGGTCAGACCAGAAGGAACAGTATCACCGAGAGCAACAGAGCCCACAAAGTTGAACGTGCTGGTAAGAGTAATCGAGGAAGAGATCGATGTGCTCGTCGCACCGCTTGGAGACGTAGCACTGATAGAAAAGTCACCGACATGAACGGTTGCAACAGCAAAGTGAGACGCGGTGCCAGGCGAGCCGATACCAGTGATAGTCGCGCCATAGGTTCCGGCAGCTGTCGAAGCTAGAGAACAGGAAGCGGCGACAGTAGCATTCGCAGTAATGCTAACAGGCGCAGGACACGTGACCGTCAAACCGGTAGCTGGAATATTCACCGCGGCCAGACTGACAGTGCCAGCGAAGTTGAAGGTACTAGCGAGAGAGACGGAGATAGCAGAACCAGTAGCACCGGAATTGAAGTTCACAGGGCCACCAACGGAAATTGAAAAGTCACCAACATGTGAGGCGAAGCTGTTAGTGTGAGTGTGACCGCCGCCACTAGCAGAGATAGAGATACCGTAGGTTCCAGGCGCAGAAGAGGACGGACTGCAGGTACCAGTCACCACGCCGGTTGTCACGGTCAGACTCGTAGGACAATTAGCCGTGAGACCGGTAGATGGCGAGATAACAGTCGTCAGAGTCACGGTACCCATGAAACCGTTGAGCGGAGTTATGGTAATCGTCGAACTGCCAGTCGCACCAGTGTTGAAATCAGCTGGGGAAGAAACGCCGATAGTGTAGTCTACAACTCCAGTAAATGTGAACGTGGCCGTGGTCGAGTGAGACGCAGTACCAGGAGAACCCACACCGCTGATGTTCACATTGAAAGCGTTCACGGTCGTCGAAGTGCACGAGAGATTAGCGGTTCCCGTACCATTTGTTGCTAGAGAGACTGCGGCGGAGGGACTAAACGACTGGCATGTAAGACCCGCAGGAACAGTATCACCGAGAGCAACCGTACCAACAAAGTTGAACGTACTCGTCAGGGTAATCGTCGAAGAGATCGACGAGCCCACAGCACCGCTTGGAGACGTAGCACTAATCGTGAAGTCACCAACATGGACTGTTGACGCAGCAGAGTGAGAAGCTGTACCAGGCGAACCCGCACCAGTAATAGTTACACCGTACGTTCCGGCAGTCGTAGAGGCCAAAGTACACGAGGCAGCAACAGTAGCATTCGCAGTAGTACTGACAGGAGCAGGACATGTGACTGTCAAGCCAGTAGCCGGACTTGTAACCGCAGTCAGACTGATCGTGCCAGCGAAGTTGAACGTACTGGTCAGAGAGACAGAGATAGCAGAACCAGTGGCACCGGAATTGAAGTTGACAGGGCTACCGGCAGAGATGGAAAAGTCCCCGACGTGAGAGATGAAAGTTGCACTGTGAGTGTGACCACCACCCGTGCCGGTGATAGTGACCAGATAGGTTCCAGGAGTCGAAGAGGAAGGAGCACATGTCCCGGTAACGGCGCCTGAGACGACCGTGAGACTTGTCGGACAATTAGCCGCAAGACCAGTCGAAGGCGAGACAACCGTGGCAAGGTTGACTGCACCAGTGAAACCTCCCGAGGGAGTGATGGTAATCGTCGAACTGCCGGTCGCACCCGTATTGAAATCAGCAGGCGACGAAGCCGTAATCGCAAAGTCGGTGCCAACAGTGAAGGTGAACACGGCAGGGGCCGAGTGCGACGCGGTGCCAGGCGAACCAGCACCGGCGATAGTTACGGGGAACATGCCCGCTGAGGTTGAATTGCAGGACAACGATGACGTACCAGTACCGTTTGAGGTAAGCGACACAGGAGTCACGGTGAACGCGCTACAGGTCAAACCAGAAGGAAGAGGAGTATCAGAGAGAGCAACAGAACCAACAAAGTTGAACGTACTAGTCAGAGTAATCGTCGAGCTGATCGACGAACCCGCAGCACCACTAGGAGACGTAGCACTAATCGTGAAATCACCAACATGGACTGTTGAAGCGGCAGAGTGAGAA
>VBBD01000061.1 GCA_005882895.1 Candidatus Bathyarchaeota archaeon
AGATTCAGAAAATTGTATTCCGTATATTTCATCCCCACGACAAGCTTTTCGTCGGCCAACCGTTGGACTGTTTCGGGAGTGACAAAGGAATGGGTCCATTCAGGGATATTGTAGATCAAGAGCGGAAGGTCTATGCTCTCCGATATTGTCTTGAAGTGACGATAATGTCCTTCATCGGTCGTCGTGAAGTAGTAGGGTAGCGTGGCTATGACGGCATCTGCTCCGGCCTTTTTCGCGTCCGACGACAGCTGTAAGACACGCTCGATGGACGGGTCCGATACTCCCGCCACAACCGGTACTCTGCTATCCGCCTGATCAGCTACCGTTTTGACCATGATCCCGCGTTCTTCTCTTGAAAGAAGGGCGAATTCTCCAGATGTGCCTAATGGAAGGAGGCCGTCTATTCCAGCCGCGATGTGAAAGTCAACCAGTCTTCTGGTTGCGTCAGTGTCAACTTTTCCGTGCTTTGTTAAAGGTGTGGGAATGGGGGTCCAGATTCCCTCAAACTTCAGCTTCATTCCTGGGAGGGTCGGTAAGGTTTCGATTTAAGAATTGCAGACGCAAGAACTCTTGAGGAAAGGGTTTAACCAAGTTCGAAGAGACGGCTTCGTAAATCCGCGACACTCTCCAATGAGAATCTAAGGAACTGATAACACGTGTTAGTTGATCTTGTTAGAGCCGGTCTCATGGTCGTCCTAGGCGTAATCTTCGCGTACCTTTACGGTTTCATCGAGCACGGTTACATTCCTCCCGCTGAGCACTTGGTCCTTCGGTTTTTCAATCATTTTTCGAACTATCACATTATCATGTTCGGTTTGTTCTCTGCGCTGCCGCTAGCAGTGTTGATCTATGACCCATCATGGGTCGGGATCCTAGTCGCCTTCGGCCTCTGGGCCTTTCTCCCACTGGGAGAGGACATTTCATGGTACCATTTTGCCGGAGCATGGCCTGGTCCAGAAGACTGGACTTCATGGGGAGGGGGTTATTACGTGAAAAAGCGCTGGTTGCCAAAATGGTATCTTGTAAACTCGATAGCCACGCTCTTCTTCTACGCCCTCGCCTTCGCAGTAGCCACCCTGTGACTCTTGATAACCTCGGCTTCGGCATGTCTCACGCCGACCTTGACGATTCGCACCCTGACCTTCTCTCCTGGAGATGCTCCGGTGACGAAGATGAGCAGGCCCTTGAGGCGGGCCAGGCCACGGCCGTCCCTTGACTTCTGTGTGATTTCCAGTTCTGTCTCGTCGCCCTCTTTCAAACCGTGATATGTTGACAAATGGTTTTTCGCATTCCCGCGATTGATTGTTTTTCGGTTCTTATTCGGCGACCTTTAAGACTGTTGTATGAAGCGAGTTCTGGGGTAAAAGAGAGAGTCGTACTGTTCGACCAGTATTCATCCCGATCGTCGTTCATTCGAGAGACTAAACTTAGTGCGGCGGATTTCAGTCGGGCCCGACGAAAATATCGACCTAGTAAGGTTTGGTTCCTGTTGATTGCGGAGTCTCCGCCTTCATCAGGAGGGTTCTTCTATTTTGATACCACGATCGGAAAAGACCATCTCTTCCGCGAGACCATGAAGGCTCTCAAATTATGGCCACAAGACGAACCCATGCGCAGAAGTGTTGACAAGCGACCGATGCTGCGACGCTTTCAATCATCCGGATTCTATCTCCTCGATGCATGCGTCCTTCCCGTGGACAAGCTAAGCCCGATTGAGAGGAAGAAGGCTGTTCTGAGTCAAACACCTAGGTTGGTTCACGAGGTAATCGAGGCTAATCCGCCCCACATTCTCGTCGTGAAATCCTCCATCTTCAAACCGGTAATTGCGGCTTTGAGAGAGGCCGGTTTGTGGACGCGGGTATTGAACAGTGGACCCGTCCCCTTTCCGTCCCACGGAAATCAACCGACCTATCGAACTATGTTGAGGCGTGCACTGAACAAGGCTCGCTTACCATCATAGTTGGTCCGTTCTCGACCGGTCACTTCTCCCAACTGTCTTCGGTTACGGTGTGGCTAAGTGGCTCGTCTTCGAGGTTGTCGTTACTAATCGTGGTGCCTGATCGTGAGTGAAATATCAATAGAGAAAGTAGTCGTGGAGCTGAACGGCTTCCGACAACGAACAGCAATGATCAAGGAAGAGATATCGAAAGTGAGCAGAGCCCTCGGCGAGCGAGCAACCCAGCTCAACGACATAGTCGGAAAGAGTTTGTCAAACCTTCGCGAACAACTAGGTGGGACCACACTGACAGGGTATCTTGCGCTGCAAGGAAAGTACAGCTCGGGCGAAATAAGCGAGCAAGATTACAGTTCACAAAGAGACTACTACAAGAGCGAGATGCAAAACATGCTCAGGCGACTTGACGAGACTCGGAAGCTCATGATGCTCATGGCCCAGCTGGACCAACGACAGCCAGGAGCTCCGGGACCGCAAAGGCCGCCCGCCCCAACAAACTAGGTACTATCCATCCCTCTCTCCTAGCTGAGAACCCTTCTACGAGGGTCCGACTAGTTCCAACTAATCATCCGTCATAGGCTCGCTCCGGAGAGGGTCAATGCGCTCCGGTCACCGGTCGCCATCGAAAGCACATTATGCAGGCGATCCACGGCGACCCCATAGTATTACGAAAACAATCACCAAAATGAACAGAATGACGGCTACGATTGTCAGCCAATCACGTTGCTTCCCTTTCTTAGGTTGCGCGTTCATGGACTCTCACTTCTCTGCCCCGGATCTGTCTTGTTCTGGTGTCTTGTCTTATACGTGTCCTATGTGTGTGCTCCTTGAGTAGGGGGACGTGAGTAGAGCAAACTAATCATATCCTCCGAGCTTTCAGCCAATAGTATTCGAAATATCTGTCCATGACTCCAGCGAATTCCTCGTCGGATAATCGAAACGCGATACGCGACCCAGGCTCGTTAGGGGTTTCAAGATTCCAGAGATATGTTAGAACGGTATCTCGCCCGTCCACTGCGCATACATTGTAGGGTTTAGGAGACTCTTCATTCGGTTCCTGTATCACTCCAACTTCTGCCTCATCGGAAAGTAATGACAAGCTCTTCTGATCGACAAAACGAGGATTAACGAACGACAGGATTTTTACGGATACTCCTCTTTCCCGAGCAGCTTTCAATGGTGCCCGAAGATCTTCCACGTCCTTGGGGATCAGAATCGCGAATTGGAGGTAAGCTCGCGTCTTCGCGGTTGATACTATCTCTCCGATCTTGTCAGCGATCTTGTCGCCTCCATGGATTACCCAGAGGCTAATGTTCTTCACCACTTCGCGACGCTCGTAGATCGCTTGGAGATCTTGTTTCATCAGGTTGGTAAAAGCGACCATTTCGGACTGTTTCTGTTCGAGCTCTAGTTCTGCCACGGACCTCGGTGGATTCGCCTCGTATACTACCGGTCTTCCTGGTCTTGCTCTGATCCATCGTCTCTTCTCTAAGCCTTCGAGCGTCCCGTAGACTCGCGCGTAGGGGATCTGAACGCTCTCGCTGATCTCGAACGGGGTGGCGGGTCCGTCGAACACGAGTTTGAGATAGGTTTTGATCTCGTATTCTGTTAGCCCGTGGTCTTTGAGTATTCGATGGAGGTTTTCGTCGATTCGGGACATGTTGCGTTGGGTGACCTACTTTTTTGCGTAAATCGGGTAGCGAGTATTAGAGGTATTTGACTAAAATAGGTAACGTACAGTGGAGAGTCACGTTGACAGCAAGGAAGCCGTACAACGAACTTCCTCAGCTCGGGTCAATTCAGGCTGGCTTCCAACACTCTCTTACAATATTCGAACTCGAAACTCGATGGAACTGAGCCAGCAAGAACCGGTCCTCGTTGGAGCCTGCCGATTCGGCTGGGACCTCATCTGCGTTTCACGTTTAAGTAACGTTTCTAGCCCTAGAGGAAAATATGGCGAACATGAGGTACACTTCACTCGGCAGCACCGGCGTCGACGCTTCGGTTCTTGCTCTTGGAGCGATGACTTTTGGATCGAAAGATGCCTGGAAGTTGGGCGGACTCGGTCAAGACAGTGTCGACAAGATGGTGTCCCGAGCGATCGATGCTGGAATCAACTTCTTCGACACTGCGGACGTTTATGATGAGGGCGAGTCAGAAAAAACTCTTGGAAAAGCGCTTCGGCCCTACCGGGATAAAGTTCTGATTGCTACTAAGGTTAGAGCTAAGAGTGGGCCGGGGATCAACGAGATCGGCCTCTCAAGGCATCATATACGCCAAGCCATCCGGCAAAGTCTCGAACGCCTCGACACCAATTGGGTTGACCTCTACCAATTCCATTCCTGGGACGCCCACGTCCGCCTCGATGAATCGATCGAGACAATGCAGGATCTGGTCGAAGAGGGACTCGTGAACTATCCTGGAGTATCGAACTTCACAGCGTGGCAAATGGCCACGGTTCAAGCAAGGGCGGAAGAGCGTGGCTTCTCCAGATACGAAACGGCTCAGATGAACTACAGCCTTCTGAACCGGGATGTCGAGCATGAGATTCTTCCATTTCTCAATTACAGCAAGATGAGCCTACTGGTCTGGAGCCCCCTTCACGGCGGCGTGCTGAGCGGCAAATACTCCAAAGATTCCAAACCTCCAGGAACCAGAGCGGGCAACCGAGGACTCTTCTTCCCATTCTTCGACGAGAAGACAGGCTTCGATATCGTCGACAGAGTCAAGCAGGTTGGCAAAGAACAGGATGCAACTCCGGCGCAGGTAGCGCTTTCCTGGTTGCTATCCAGGGGCCACATCGTCCTCGTGGGAGCCAAGACCATGGAACAATTCGAGGAGAACCTGGGCGCGCTGGACGTCAACCTCTCCAGCGACCAGATTGGGAAACTCGATGAGTTTACGAGACACCGGGTCCAGTACCCGAACTGGATGATTGAACGACAAAGCTCCGGGCGGACTTTTCCCGTATCAGAACCTGCGTGGACTAGGAAGAACTAAGGGGAGAGGATTCGATTATGGATTCACAACAAGCTTCTGGCAGAGATCGAGAGGTAGCTACGCTTGGGGGAGGATGCTTCTGGTGCACAGAGGCCATATTCGACCAACTGAAGGGAGTCGAGATGGTTGAGTCGGGTTATTCTGGAGGAAAGGTTCCAAATCCATCCTACGAAGACGTCTGTACAGGATCCACTGGACACGCTGAGTCGATCCAGATAACCTTCAATCCCAAAAAGATCTCTTTCAAGGAAATCCTACAGATCTTCTTCACGACTCATGACCCGACCACTTTGAACCGCCAAGGAGTGGATGTCGGAACTCAGTACCGATCAGCGATCTTCTACCACAATCCTGAACAAGAAGCAGTGGCGAAGGAGGTTATCAAGGAAACGAACGCGGCGAAGGTCTGGAAGAAACCAATTGTAACTGAGGTAGCGCCTTTCAAGGCGTTCTACAAGGCCGAAGATTATCACCAGGAATATTTCAAGAACAACGCTCGACAGCCCTATTGTCGGGTTGTGATCGCGCCGAAGATCGTGAAATTACGTGAGCATTATCGAGAAAGACTCAAAACGGCGTAGTCTCGAAACGCGCGTCCTTGACCATTCTCTCGTAGTTCGAAGAATGATCGAATATTCAGAAATGACGCGCCTTGATACTTTGTCCTTCTAGCGCCTAGTTACGAATCGCCCATATCCCTATGGCCGGATAGGCTCGTCAATCCCTGCCTTCGATGGCTGAGTTTGAAATGGCTGAAACTAATCCAGGTCCCGCCCGACCCGCCAGAACACCCGCCGACGTCAAAGCCTTGCTGTTCACCCTCTTTGTCTCAACAGTCTTCTTGTCTGGTTGGACTCTTCTCAAATACTTCCATCTCAGCTCCCCCGCTCTTCAAGGATACATCCAAGAGGGAATCAAACTCAGCGTTTCGAACTTTCAGATCGAGCTCGCGTTGGCCGGGCTGACCGGGCTGCTAGCAACGGTTTTCTTCCGAGGCCGACGACGCTCGGCAAAGGCGAAGCCTAGTCGATTGAAAGTGATCCCGATGAACATCGGAGAAGGGAAACCTGTTCACCCACTTATGATGACGCAGAGGCCGTGTAGGGATACGAAGTTTGTGATCCGGAAGACGCGCAACCCCGGAAGAGTTTCGCGGAATCGGATGGGCGAGAGATTGCCCCCTAGCTACGTGTCCGGGTCCAAGGCAGATAACTCGAGTTAGCAAACCTAGAATGCACTTCCGGGCTGGAGACCTCTTGTTCCAGAACAAGACTAATCTTGATTACCGTCGCTCCTAAGCGAGCCTTCTTTCTTGGCTCCCTTTGGTCCCGAGGAGGCACGTGGGATCCCCCCACCGCAGTATACTTACAATTTGTAAGGGCAAAGCTTCAGCTAGGAAACTATGCCAGCCTGAACCGGTATAGCGATTTTTCCACTTTGAAGTCCTATCACAAGAAGTAAGGCGTTCTGCGAGCCTTAGGCAGCATCGTTGAGAGATCTCACTCGGTTCTGCTGAGAACTAGAAGCGATTTCCCGAGCCAGCGGGTGCCTAAAACTATCTCTAGGATTCCGGCCAAGAGACCCGGGAGCTGAAGCAATACATCAGATCTGTAGAAGATCAAAGCATTGGCGACTATCAGGATCAATCCGAAAGCGACGAGGAAGAATGCCCTAAACACGTTCTTTCTAAGGAAACCGAGCTGGGCCATCAAGCGGCGCGTGTCCCAAAACTCGTGAGTTTCGACAATCTTTCCGCCATTCAACCTGTAGAAATATGCTTGCGGAATCTGAATTTGCTTGTTTGAAGCCTTCACAGTTCTGCTCTTTCCCGTCAGGAAGGGTCCAGTATTGATTCCGGTCAGAACTCCATGGACGCTGACCGAATCGCCTTCGCCGATCATTCGGTCGGCCTTGAATTGAATGTCAGCGAAGGCCACGAAATCGGCGGTCATTGCGGATATTACAGACTCTCGACCCTTAACGCCCTTTGGATGGGCGGGGGAGTAATGCACAATTGACTCTGCCTCATATGCGACCGCGTGACTAACATCGTGGGCGTTGTGCGCTTCAATTGCAGACTTCACAATGCGAAGGTTTTCTTCTTCGGTCGTGTCGTGCTCACTCATTTGGAGCAACCCGAATTCTCGGAGAAGTGGGGGATTATAGGGCTTTTTGCGAGCAGGACTCGCAATCGCAACATCTACACGCCATTCTTCGGAATACCGATTGTTATCTCGGACCTGCGTTTCTCTACGACTCTCCCCCTTCTCGCGGGGCTGGTGGGGATGGGGTCTTGGGAGGAGAGGGTCGGGGGAGATACGATACCTCACGTGTTGATCCGTCGAAGAAGATAGGTTCGTTCGTTCTTCGGATCTTCAAAAGAGCCAACTCGATATCAGTTTCGGAGGTCGAGAACCTCAAGGCGAGTTCGCTGATTCGAATTCGTCCATGCATCTTGATCATCTCTAAGACCTTAGAGGGTATTTCTACAGCTCTCGGCTTGAGGACAAGCCCGAGCGTCATGAGAATCGCCCCTGCGGCAGCTATTCCCAGCCCTATGTATTCAAGTCCGGTGAAGGAACGCCTAACGCTTACGTCAACAGTTGCATCCTGCGAACCAGGGTTTAGTAGCATGAAGACGTAGGTATCGGCCCTTGTAGGCGTGAAGCTGTTAATGGCTTGCAGTTCGCCTAGAGAGTAGGTTATGGTTACAACATTTGTCTGGTTATTAATGTATGAGTCAAAATTCCCTCGATCGAGCAGGTAGAAGTCCAGCGGTTGACTCGAAGAAAATTGGAATTCAGCTCTTTGATACGCTGAGAGCTGCACTGAGTAATGGATGTAATAGTAACGGTTAGCCTCGTTGCTATGTGATATGTTACGCTCGTCGTTGAAAATCGTGGTGATCATGGGAGGAGGCAACGCGATAGAAACTGGTAGGATTATTAACGCGAGAACTAAGAAGGGAAGGCTCGCTAGGAATACGGCTCTCTTCATCCTTCCCTACCCCGGACCCCATTCTCTGAACCTGAAATTATCTCATCCTATCAAATAAGGACATAGCAGGCGCTAGGAATGGCGAAGGAAAGCAGATATCGAAGAGCACACTATCGCGATCTCTCATGAGAGAGATAGTAGTCAAAGAACTAGCGCCGTCTCTGAGAGACGACTTCCTACTGTTCTTCGATAGTGTTGCATTCGCGGACAATCCTGACTGGTCTGACTGTTACTGCTCAGCCTATCATTTCACAAACAACAAGGGAAAAGCCGAGAGTCGCCGTGAGGCCTTGAGCCTTGTCGATGAGGATAGGATGCACGGACTCCTTGCCTATGAAAGTGGAAAGCCGGTTGGCTGGTGTAACGCTGCTCCTCGCAGCAGCTACCCCGGAGTCCAGTGGCTGATGAGCCCCGGTCCCGATAAGTATGAGCGAGTCGGTTCAATAGTCTGCTTCGTCATAGCCTCTACACATCGCAACCAGGGAGTCGCATCCCATCTACTGAACGCTGCATGCAAGAGGTTTTCCCAAAAAGGATTAGAATTCGCTGAAGCTTATCCGGTCAAGAAGCCACAATCAGCTGCTTACAATTTTCCAGGCCCGCTGTCGATGTATCTGAAAGCTGGCTTCGTAACACACCGTGACGCTGATTGGTATCTGGTAATGCGAAAACGACTCGAGACACCCGCTAAGCCACAGTGATAGGCACTTTCTTTCTCCTAGTGGGACAGCTAGTGAGAGAGCAACGGTTGTTCAGAGATGCGTGGAAGAAAAGCCACCGGTCACCAACCCACACTTAACCGGTACAATAGTGAATACCAACGCTCCAGGTTTCATGGTTGATGCATCCCGTCGTGGAACCACTTCGCAAGGCTAACCTGGTTCGTGTTTCCGTACTTCTCAACTTGGACGATTCCACGCTCTGACAACGCTGCGACCACTCTGTGCGTTTTCAATCGTGATAGACCCGCTTCCTTCGTGATGTATTTTTGCAAGTAGGTGCCTCCGTGGACGTCGAGAACATTGACGATGCTTCTTTCTTCAGGCTTAAGAGTTTTCAGGACCATGGCTGTGTTTTCTTTCCCGTTACCGTTGCCGGGTGCGTAGTAGTTTTTCATCTCAGGTAGTACCAGGAAATAGATGACCCCAACCATGCTGGCTAGTACTGTGCAGAGAAATAGAAGCGAGGAAAACAATACCAGAAATGGAAAGGTGGCTGGGAATCCTTTCGTGAGAAGTTGAGAGAGAACTTCCAAGGGTGATTCTGTGGGGGTTAGGATTAGGGCGAGGATGTATCCCGAGACTGCGAGTCCGCCTGCAGCCGATACGAGCATTATCAGGAGGATCTGTAGTTTCTCCATGTCTTCGCCTCACCCTTCTCCGTTGCGCTAGTCCAATCGGTTCTCCCTATTGAGGGGGTGTTGTTGGTGCTGTCGGTAGTGGTTTCCATCTGAGGGTCATTATTCCGCCGACTATTCCCAGAACTGATCCGATGATGAAGCCTCCGAAGCCGAAGAAGCCTAGGATGCTGAAGACCAGTACCAGTATGCCCCACGTCTGTCGCTGGTTGGGCTTTAGGCGCAGCAGCACAGCTGACATCGTGACGATGATGCCACAGATGAGGCCGAATACTG
>VBBD01000023.1 GCA_005882895.1 Candidatus Bathyarchaeota archaeon
TAAGTCCCACGAATGGGATGAATAAGACTCCGTCGATTATCGCCGCGACGGCATAGTACCGATGCTGCGCAAACCTCCGACACTCCTCAGCTAGACATGTCGAGGACCTAGGCTGTTGTTTGAGCCGGCTGTTGCCTAGGGACTCCGAAAGGGGACAGTATTAGTTAAGGCACGTATCCATGGTGAAGGTTTCCGGCCTCTCCCTTTCAGAATTATTATCGCGGTGACCATGACGAGGACGATGGCCAGAACGACGAAGCCTATCGTCTCCGGATCGCGGTGAAGTCTCCTTGCTGGAAGTAGGTGTTATTCTGGTATTCCCCATAGAACCGCCAAGAAGCGTACACAACGCTCAGGGCCGAGACGACAATCATGGCCACCCCAAAGCCGGCGAGTCCTTTCTCGGAACCAGGTTTTGGACTTGAACCAGAACTCGTAGAGATCAGCGCCTAGTCTGAGCCTTTCACGCGTTATTCGTTCTTATGCATAATGTAACTCTAAAAGCCCCGGTTCAAAGCCCCTTTACCGATCAGCGCGGCTGGGGATACCTAGCTGGTGAGAAGTCTCCGAGCCACTGCTAGACTATTCTCAGCCTCAGCCTTTCGTCCCATCTTTTCCTAGACCGAGCTAAGTCCCCATAGACCCGCGCCAGCTCGTAACGTTTCTCGACCCTCTTCCATCTGCTAACGCACTCCTCAAGAAGCAACAAGCTGCTGGAAGCCTCACCCTTCGCTTCTGCGATGGGGCCTTCCGCCCACTTATCATAGGCCTCGGCCCAGTTCTCGTCTAACGCCAAGACAACATTGTGAAGTTCTTGGTAAAGCGAAGCCGCCTCTTCCTCCCTCTTTGGGTTAACCAGCACCAGCATGAACAGGGTGGCAATAATGGAAACGTCGAACGGCGACTGTTTCGCGAACTTTCACGAGTCGAGAAGGTCCCGTTCGGCCTTCTCCAGCATCCCCTGCTCAAGGTAGAGAGCTCCTCTAACCGCGTGGGAGTATGCCAAGGACTCTGACGACCCAATCTTCTCGGACGAGGAAATGGCCTCGTTTGAGAACTCTTCGGCCTTTTGGTATTCTCCTCTCGCTGTCAGTATGACTGAGAGAGTGTTGTGTGTGGGGCTATTGGGTATCTTTCGCTTATTTCCGAGACGTCTCTGATCAGTTGGTTTTAGTTTTTCCGCCAGGCATGTTCTCTACACCTTACAAATTCAGCTTCACCGTTGAATTCAACAACGGAACCGACAAGAGCATTGCCACTCGAATATTCTCTTCCATGACTGGCTTAGACTGTAAGAAAAGAGGGGTTTTTCGAGGGAGAGCCGTCGCCGGCCCTCTTCTCTAGTGGGTCAGTTGAACTACTTGGATTTGGAAGTTGACGCCTGGAGGCGGGGTGAAGCCGAGTACGGATGCCATTGAGAAGTGACCCGGTACAGCGGGAATTCCTGTGTCGAGTGGGGTCGGTAATATGGGCATCGTTATCGGTGGTCCCCTTGGAACCGTGCCGGTGAAGGTCATTGTTCCGCTGGTTACAAAGAAGGTCAAGGGACCCACGCTCCCTGGCATGATTGTCCATCCTGTAATCTCGGCGTTGAAGTGGTCCGCGCCCGCTGATCCATGGCTTGTTGGACCCGTTAGATGGCTGCATCCGGTAAGCGTTGCGTCTCCGAGGCCGCCGCTGTCGAACTCAATCCAGCCCCAGAAGCCGCCTAGCATTGAATCGCAAACCGACGGGTTGTTACAGTTGAAAGAGAGGCCGATCTGCCACAGGGCGGTGTTTCCATAGGCATGGACCGCAGGAACTGTAGCTGACATAAGCGGTAGAACTGCGAGAATGGCGCTGAGAGCCGCGAATTCCAAAATTGTCCTCGGTCTAACCAATTTTTCTTCCTCGCGACCTATTCTTCTTGTTTATTTAACATGATTTGAATCTTGAGGATGCCGAAGATATCGATAGAATGATAGTTTTCTGAAATCCAGTGCCAACCCCCGAATTAGCATCAACCTCCAATTTTTTTTCTTTCGTTCATCCACTCGTGTCTGATGATCGAATCCCACTGATCCCGCCAATCGCGGATCCTCGACTACGCAAGGCGCATCTCCTGTCCACGGTACACAAACTCCCTTGTTTTTCTAGCAGGACTTCAGAAGTACAACTTAATACCTGTTGAATCCCGTTCGGGTTAGGGGTTTTTGCAGGCGAAAGCAGTGATTGAGAACCCTTTGAGCGGGGAACGCGTCACTTTTCCTGAGCAGGAACCAGCGACTAGCAATGATCTGCTTCGCTTTGAGTGGTCCGTTCGCCCGCAAGGTCCGTTGCCGGATAAGGTCAAGCAATATCCTGGACACGCGCATCCGGTTTCAGAGGAACGAATTCGAATAGTAAGCGGAAAGATTTGGTTTCGTTCTGGAGGAGTCGAGAAGACAATGCTTGAGGGACAAGAAGTAATAGTCCCTCCAGGAACGCCTCACTCTTGGTGGAACGTTGGGGATACTGAGGCTAACGCCATCGTCGAGTTTCGACCAGCCGGAGAGATCAAATCCTTCTTCGAGACAACCTTCGGGCTTGCCAAGGATGGAGAGCTAGGAAAGGGTTTCAAAACAATGCTACGATATGCCGTAATCTGCCACGACTTCAAAAACGACGTCAAGGTCCTACAGCGCTCCGAGCGCGTGGGCGTCTTCCTCTTCTGGCCGCTGGGAAAACTCTTCGGGTACAGTTCAAGATATTCAGGCAAGCCGACTGCCCCGACGTAAATTAGATATCTTCACTCGATTTTTCCGGATCGAAAGGCAGGCTTCCCGCCAGACTCAATTCCCCGCTGGTCTGGACCAGCCAAAGCCCAAATTTGCCACCGCCTCTAATCCAGTGTAAGAATCATCGCAAGGGAACTTAGTTAGGTAAACACTGGACGACCGAAACACTTAACCCCACAAAAAACCGTACGGGTAGCTATACCGTGCCATCGGTGTAATTCTTGAGAATCATAATGAAATTGTTTTTCCTCTTTATACTATTGACGGGATTGGTCTTCGCGGTTCCATCAGGCAGCTGGACCGGTGTGACATCAGCCGCGACAACACCAGACTTTACAATGTCCGCCCATCCAAACATGCTCACGATTCCACAAGGCTCAGCCGGAAAAACCATGATCCTCCTGACGAGCCTTAACGGTTTTCAAGGAAACGTGACTCTCAGCCCGCCAGTGTCATGCTTGGCAATTGGCTGCCCCCAGTACACCATTAGCCCGACAGTCGTCAAATTAGCCCCGAACCAAAACGCGACAGCCGGCTTCACGATCTACACCTTCTCACAGACACCCCTTGCAACCTACAATGTGGCCGTGACCGGCACGAGTGGCAACCTCTCCCACTCTGCACCCGTCACATTTACAGTCGTGGCCTCCGGCCCTCCGGATTTCACAATCTCAGCCAATCCGCCGAGCCAAACAGTCATTGCGGGCAATACCGCCAAGTCCCAGATCGCACTGACCAGCATCAACAGTTTCAATGGAACCGTTAAGCTCACAACGTCTCCCGCACCACTCTGCGTCTCATGCCCAAATTGGGGCATCAGCCCGTCGAGTGTCGACCTCTCACCCGGCGGAACTGCCACCTCGACCCTCACCTTCTACACCACAACCGGCACTCCACCTACCAACTGGGTCGTAAAAGTGACCGGAACAAGCGGCAGCACATCACACAATGTCAATGTAACCTTCATCGTGGTCTCGTCCACTCCAGCTCCGGACTTTACAATGACCGCCAACCCTAGTAGTCTCAATATTCCCGCGGGCACCACGGGCAAATCGACAATCACTCTTACAAGTCTCAACGGTTTCAGCGGGACCGTGAACCTTTACACGTCCCCGTCTCCTCTCTGTCCATCACCCGCATGCAGCACTTGGTCCATACATCCGACAAGTGTCAATCTCGTTCCTAATGGATCGGCCACCGCAACCCTCTCAATCTATGGCGGAACCCAGGGAGGGTACGGCAATGTCACCGTCTACGGAAACACCGGCAACCTTACACACTCCACAATCGTGTCATTCAAGATCACCCCATCCCCAGACTTTACAATCACACTCAGCCCATCCTCCCAAACCGTCAGAAAAGGCTCCACCACAACGTTCACGATACAGGTAACAGGAACAAACGGCTTCAACAATACCATCGACCTAACCGCAACCATCGCGCCTATCACACGTCATGGTCCGGCAATCTCTCTACCCTCGCCCGTCGGCCCCTATTCCACTTCAACCCTCACTGTTTCAACAACACGCAACACGCAACTAGGCACGTACACGATCACGGTGACCGCCACCAACGGCTCACTGACGCACACCTCTACCGCGACAGTAACGGTTACAAGTTAGACCCACATCCTCCTAAGCCGACCTAACCGGAGTCCCTAGTCCGACCTAAAATGCGCATACGGTGCGATGCCCTCGTCCTGTGACGAAGCAGATGAGAATCCAGTCCTTTTAGGATAATTCAACCCACTAGAATCTTCGCGAAGAGATTGAGCATTTGATTAACGGACTGAAGGAGTTTGCATTATCACGGGGTCTATTCGACAGACTTGCCAGACTGGTGGGGTTGAGGTCTCCTCATGCTCAAACGAGCCTTTGAAGATCTTCGACCGTATCTCTGGCCAATCGTCGTCCTGCTGATAATATCTCTGACAGCAGTACCGATAACCCTGATCTTTCCCCTGCCCATCAAGTTGTTAGTTGACAGCGTTCTCGGTTCTCAGCCGTTGCCCGGATATCTCACAGTTTTCGTTGGATCCCAACTCTCCAAAAGTCTCACCCTATGGCTTGCGATCATCATACTCATGGGAACCGCTGTCCTGACTTACCTGCAGAACCTGGTGAATGTCTGGTACACCAACAAGGTCGGAAATCGGATGACACTTGACGTCCGGGCCCGTCTCTTTCGCCAGATGCAGCGTCTTTCCATTGCCTACCATGACACCATGGGGGCGGCAGACTCGGCATATCGTACTCTCAACGATGCCCCAA
Source organism: Candidatus Bathyarchaeota archaeon (assembly GCA_005882895.1). Classification (GTDB taxonomy): domain Archaea; phylum Thermoproteota; class Bathyarchaeia; order 40CM-2-53-6; family 40CM-2-53-6; genus 40CM-2-53-6. The sequence goes on from VBBD01000023.1 coordinate 5,027, forward strand.
TGCTGCGTTCGTTCGGAATCGATAGCATGATTCCCCTGGCTACCTCCATCCTGACTATTGGCGCAATGATTCTTGTCATGGTCTACTTTGACTGGCAGCTTGCCCTAGTCGCGCTGCTCGTGTCTCCCGTGATGTTCCTTCTCACCTTTGTATTTCGGCCACGGATTCGCGCTGGATGGCGGAAGTTCAGGGCCTCAGAAAGCGCCGCTATGGCAGTGGCCCAGGAGAGCCTAGGCGCCTCCAGATTAGTGAAATCGTACGGTCAAGAAGAGCGAAAGAACGAGCAGTTAGTCTCTCACTACAATGCGAGCCTGTCCGCTCAGCTCAAGGTACAGGTAGACAGCGCGGTTTACAGTCTACTCGTGGGCATTGTGACAGCTGCCGGTTTGGCGGCCGTGTTCTACATCGGAATAGGCCATGTTCAAGCAGGCGTGCTAACGCTCGGGAGCCTTCTAGTCGTAAATTACTATGTGACCCAGCTCTACGGTCCCCTAAGGAACGTAGGCCAGTCAATACTTGACATTCAGATGTCGCTGACTGGAGTAGAACGATATCGTGCCGTTCTCGACGAGAAGCCCGACGTACCCGAGTCGCCCAACGCGCTTCCACTAGCGAGAGCTAAAGGCAAGATTACCTTCCAGAAAGTATCGTTCGAGTATACGAAGGGCCATCCGGTACTCAACGACGTATCCTTCGAACTGCCGTCGGCCAATTGTCTCGGCGTAGTTGGACCGACCGGTTCAGGCAAGACCACACTGTCGACCCTCCTGCTACGCCTCTTCGACCCAACTGATGGCGTAATTGCTCTGGACGATATCGACCTGAAAGACTACAAGCTGGCGGATCTCCGAAACCAGTATGCAGTCGTCCACCAGGAGACTGTACTCTTCTCAACGACCGTAGCCGAGAACATTCGCTTCGCCCGGCCCAATGCAACCATGGACGAGGTTATCGGAGCAGCAACTGCCGCGAAAGCTCACGACTTCATCACAAGTTTACCAAACGGATACGACACCTTGGTCGGCGAGCGAGGAATGAAGCTCTCCGGCGGAGAACGTCAACGCATATCACTAGCTCGCGCATTTCTCAAGAACGCGCCCATCCTCATACTCGACGAGCCTACCAGTTCATTGGATGTTCATACTGAAGCGGCTATCCTCGAGACAATTCAGGAACTGATGAAAGGCAAGACCACCTTGATGATAGCCCATCGCCCAAGCACGCTAAGGAACTGCAACATGATTTTGGTGCTAGAAGAGGGTAGAGTGGCTCGAATGACGACTGAAGTCGATTTGGTAATCTCTGGCATGCAGACCCCAAATCTACAGATATGACCCATTGCCAGTTACGTCAAATTTGACCGACAATCGAGAGAGATTGAGAACGTGATTAACGGACTGAAAGAGTGGTTGTTACAGTTGCCGGATGTTGTGGAGGCACCACATAGTTTCGGCGGAACTGAGTATCAGGTTAACGGCCGCCAGTTCATGCACAACCATGGTCCAAGATATTTGGATATACATTTGTCGCGGGAAGACCAGCAGCGGGTACTCCGTGAGGGCAAGGCTGAGCGGCACCGGTTCACACCAGCGCGGGCGGGATGGGTTACCTTCCACGTACGATCCGATGGAGATGTTGAGACAGCGAAGGAATTGATCACATTGGCCTACAATGATGCTCGGAAGACAACTGCGTTTCGAAAACAACGCCTCTCTTCACAGTAGTCCGCTCGAAGCCTCCAGAACCTACAAGGTAGAAGTGCGTCCCGAGAATCTAAGAGACCAAAGATCGAGGGACTCAGGGACACCAGACTGGGCTGAATGAACAGTTCGTGTATGTTAGAGTAAGAAGCTCGTAGCCAAGTGACGGGTTAGGCTTTGAATATCAGCACTGTTGCGACTCATCGATTGGACGGTTCATAAGCTGGGACCCGTATCGAAGCGTTTCGCTCTTGACTCTATCTGAGAGGGCTTGGAAACATATTCGCGAAAGACATCCTGAGGTCTCTTCCTACAAGCAGCTGATTGGGGAAGTGTTGGCAAAGCCCGAGATTATCGTAAAGGGCAAGAAGGCTGAGTTGAAGGCAGTTAGATTCGTCCCAAAGACGCATCTTGGACCTAAGTATCTTGTAGTGGTCTATCGAGAAGATTCGGGCCAGAAGCGTATAATAACGGCATACTTCACATCAGATCCGAAGAAGCTGAAAGGCGAAGTAGTATGGAGAGCATAGTACTGAAACCAAGCAAGCTTGATGTCGAGTACGACAAGGAGAGCGATGTACTCTACATTTCTACGGGCAAACCCCGGGAAGCTGACGATAGTATCGAGCCGCAAGAAGGTGTTGTGATTCGAACCAGAAAGGGCGAGCTTGTCGGAATCACAATAATCGGGCTTCACACCTATCTTTCCTGAAAGAGAATTTAGCAATAATGCCCTCACCGTAGGCTATCCTGCCTTTCTTGAATGGTATAGGAACGATGATTGGAGACTGAACGCTCCCCTGATCTGCGGTCTTTCCCAAGGATGCTTGCCTCGTGCCCGAAGGCTACGAATGGATATCGGACTTTTACTAGCTATGGCTATAGTACCTTTTATATACGTCCTATGAAAATAGTTGCTTTCTAACCGAGGATCAGAAGTTTGTCTCCATCGTTTTGGAACATTAGAGAAAGAGTTGGAGGAAAGATCCGTCGTCCTTCGAGTCTGAGCTTTACCCGCGCCGCCGGAATCCTGTTGATTTTGACGCTTACGATGAGCCCTTACCTTTCGCAAGTCTCCGGTGCAAAGCCTCCGCCTTCGCCTCAACCATCAAACTCGACGACCTGGGCCAAGGAGTACAATATCCCGTATGATTACGCTGCGGCCTACAGCGTTTCGCAGCTGTCCAGTGGTGGTTATGTCGTGGGAGCCTTGTGTACCGCAGCTGCGGTAACCACTCCCAACTGCAACACACTCTCAGAGCCAACTGCAATGGTCATGATGGTCGACTCAAGCGGAAATATTCAATCGCAGACTCAGTACGACTACACGCGTTATCCCTACTCTACAGCATTGGACCTTATCCGTCCAACCTCGGACGGAGGCGCTATCTTCGCGGGCAACGCTCAATTCGGCTGTCCCGCAACCGGACAGACCAGCTGTGCTGCGATCGTCAAAGTGGATTCGAACGGGAAGGTGCAATGGGCAAACGACCTGCAATTCTCGACCAGCTCCACCTACGGCCCCCTCACATGGCCTCTCGACCTCCAACAAACCACCGACGGAGGATACGTCATAGCAGGCTACACCTTCGCCCCGGCGTCGATCTACAACCCGTTCGTCGTGAAACTAAGCTCAACAGGGCAGATACAATGGCAACACGTCTTCGCTGACCCGAACAGCCAGTACTCCGCAGCCTACGCGATCCGGCAGACACCTGACGGCGGCTATGTGGTCGCCGGCGAGATATACTACAACCAGATACTCGTCTTCAAACTCGACTCGACAGGTACGCTACTCTGGCAGCACGTCTACGCCATAGGAACAGACAGTTACGCTGAGACCTTGGGGTTGACATCTGACGGTGGCTTCATCCTCGGCGGGCTAGTATCCACAAGTACTGCAACATCGTACAGCAGCAGTGTCTTGCTTCTAAAGCTCGACTCAACCGGCAACCCGCAATTTGCCAAGACCTATACCCCATCCGGCAGCATCAGCGACCTAGCAATCACGGGCGCACAACAAACCACTGATGGAGGATACGCGTTCGCGGGATACTACTTCCAAAACACAATCTACAACGAGCGAGCATGGCTGGTCAAGACGGACTCCACCGGTAAAGTGCAATGGGACAAGATCTATGGTGCGGACGTTGAGTATTCTGATAGAAAATTCCTGTCTTTCCAGCAGACGAGCGACGGAGGGTTCATAGCCGCAGGCTTCACCAACCAATACAACAACGGGTACACCTCGATGTGGCTGGCAAAAACTGACTCCAACGGGAACATCTCGAACTGTAGCGATGTTAAAGCAGCATCAGACACGAGCGGTTCGGTCTCAGTGAAAATCTCGAACTCAGATATTGGAGCGGTCAATGATGGCTTCTCCTACTTAGCCGACACACTCTCGTCCTTGGCAGGACCCTTCACAGCAACAAAGGAATGCTAGTCAACCCTTCCTGTTATGCCTCCTGCGCAGATCTTCTGATATCCAAACTGGCTCACTGTAATCGACCATTTTCTGAACCTGACTTTCGACGTCACGTCTCCCGTCTATCATCGCGGTTGAGATTCTCGCGAGTGTCGCTCTATTCCATTGAGCTTTTGCATCGTCAGTGCGACCGAGCTGAAATCCATCTCTCCCTGACCCTGGTTCACACAGGTCATGAAAAGCTGTTTCACCAGGCTTCCAGCAGGAAGAGCCACCTTCTGTCGCGTTGCCTGGTTCTCGGCCAGTGTTAGATCCTTCAACAACATGTTCACCGTGAAGAGCGGAGAATAATCTCCCTTTGCGATCAAGGGTCCCTTAACCTCCGAGAAATAGTTCTTCTGAACTGTCTTGTTGAAAGCATCAACGAAGACTCCAGGCTCGAAGCCTAGCTTCTGCGAGAGGACGAACGCCTCTGAGAAGGCCAGCCCGATGGTTCCGAGATGGAGGTTGAGTATGAGCTTCATCTTATGACCACTGCCAGGTTTTCCGAGATAGATGACGGTGGAGCCGAGCTGGTTGAGAAGTTCTCGGTTCTTCTCGAACACGCTCTCGTCGCCTCCGACGAGCAACGCCAAATGCCCTTGGGCGGCCATGTCTGGGTTGCCTATGACTGGGGCATCAAGCCTATCGACCCCTGACTTCTTTGCTTGCTTGCTTGATGGGAAGCGTCTGGGTCGATGGTGCTCATCTCGATCCAGAGAGCTCCCCTCTTCATCCCATGCAACGCCCCATCCTTTCCCATGACGATGATTTCGACCACGTCCTGGTCTGTGAGAGAAGTAACGACAACATCAACAGACTTGCCCAGCTCGTAGGGGGAAGGATGTGCTATTGCTCCCTTTGCAACTAGCTCACGCAGTCTCTCTTTGCTTCTATTGTAGACGTGGACCTCGTGTCCTTTCAAGAGAAGGTTTAGTGCAAACGCGCTTCCCATCTTTCCGAGACCTAAGATTCCCAGCTTTGTCATTTGGACGACACCCTCCAGTCCAAGTAATCCCCCTTTACGGCTTTAGAAGCGTTCCTGGGAAAAAGTCGCTGACGATTAGACCACTTCCCCCAGCTTCGATCCTCAAATCCTGCTTCTTTTGAAACTGTGATTAGGCGTTAATCGATACGCATAGCCTGGAATAGGCTCAGCTGGCTGACCCGTCTAAGTTCTTGCTCGCGGCCAGTCTATGTTGTGGAGTACCTGTCGAGGGAGGATGCTGTCTGGAGGTGTTCTATCCGTTCGGTGATGCTGGGAAGACCTGCAAGGCGACGGCCGCCTCTGCCAGTCTTCAACCTGTCAATATCATCAAGACCCATCATATCGATCTTCTTCAGCACGTTCAAAAACGAGTCTTTTCCAATCAGCGCCGACACTTGCGTGTCCGCTTCTAGTCTAGCCTTCTTCAAATCCCTACTATAGCTCCTGCCGCCCAGGTATGCTAGTGGTAGGACGAGTATTGGGTAGAGGAAGATTATCCATGCCATTTGCAACAGGATGGCAACAGAAATCGGAACGGCTAGGGAAATTATCAAGGGCACCCCTGTGAGCAAAAAAGCCCTACCCCTCAATGTTCGTCTTATCTTCTTCTCAAACAAGAGCGAGGAAGCGACCAAAGGCCGCCACTCCTCAACTGTCAGCTTTCCCATCATACGTGCCGGCATTACCATAGAATGGCGAAGAAAAGTACACCAGTCGGAAGGAACAGTCCGGGCACTACGGCCCGCCGGGATCCACTCCATCCACCGAATATCCCTGATATTGAGCGCGACAATATCGAGCTGTTGGCCGAGACCACTAGCAACTTCTAGGAGCTTAGGATCATCAGGACTAGTCGGAAGAGACCTTCGAAACCGGCTCAAACCCAGACAACTAAACTTTCCATCAGCCGAGAATTAAAGATCGAGGGTCCTTCTTTCGGCTTCCCCTCAAACTTGGTACTTTTTCTTCCTCCTTGCTTGACGCACTCGGCGGGCGACAACCGGGACCATGCTTAGGGCTCCTAGTATGGCCGACCAGTATCCAACAGCCGCGATGACGACGAGGGCTGCGCATGTATTGGTCACACAAGCTATCGTTTCCTGTCCTCGAACGTGGAGATTACCCGCGATTACCCCTGAGCCCCAGAAAATAGCCACACCGAGAACAATGATGATTGCCCGTCCACGGAAGCCTATCTTCGGCATTCGAGACGGTCTTGGAGGACCTACAAACCGCTGGTCCCTCAACTCCTCCATCCGCTTGCTAATGCTTGGACTCCAGAACGCCGAAAACCGATCGGCGAGGCTTGACAGTGTTGCCCTCGGATCGAGACCTTGCATCTTCTCGAGAACAAGTGTTACTTGTTCGGTTCCGAACTGACTGGCCGCGTTTCCGTCCAGTTCGAACTCCCACGTTCTCAACGATCTCCTGACCCAGAGTAGAGATAGCAAGATCGCGGCGCTCGATGCTGGGAAAACGAGAATCGGGCCCCATGGTCTTCCGACAAAAATGTAGAAGAGGATGAGGAGAGTCGCAAACGCGCCAAGGATCATTAGAGCCATCACTCCGAGCAACCTAGACATCCTCCCTGAATTGAAGGCCTTAAGCCTCAACAAGTGCATGTCAATCAGAATCCTCCAGTCATCAAGCGACAACTTTCCCTTCAGATATTCAGGAAACATAAGCTCGGCCAATGGAATACCTAGGGGCCCAAGCCAGAACTCTCGCGAGATCACCGGCATCGTGATCATCCAGCCTACGCCGCCGCGAACGAACCTTCCCCAGACAATCTGCCTGTACCAGAAACGCGAGTCCAGCCGCACAGCTATCTCTCGAGTCAATTGCAAAAGCGCATCATCTTCTGGGCTAGGACCAGTCTTGATTCGGTCATACCATCTCAGAGGACGAAGCTTGACCAAGGGTCCATACCACACTTGCCCGCCGTCGTAATACACTTAGTGGAATGATAGCCGAGAGAATATACCGGCCGGAAGATGACGATATCTATCCCTTGTGGGACAAGACCAGTATAACCTCAATGAAAGTCTCCAACTCCCGGATTCCATAGGCCAGACACTTGGCAGGCCTCTATTCCTATCGTGAGCCTGATAGTCAAATCACGTGCTTGAAAACATCCCGGTGCCCATTTTCTATCTGATATTGTGAGGGTCAGCATCCTCCTATGGTTAAGTTGAACTCGACTATTTCTCAGCTTCTGCTATGCCAAGGAATCGTGGTTTTCGTTTTCAGGTTGGAAGGGTGCGACAACTAGCTCGTTACCCGCAGCGGCAGTTGCCGACTGTGACATTATTTCCTCCTTGAGTAACATGATTGCGAAATAGTTCGCGTCACTTGTATGTCATAGGCTTGGCATTCAGTTTTCTCTCCCATGGAAATCTCGGGGGCACTCGGGGATGGCTCCTCGTCATTATACTCTTCTTAGGAATCTTCTCGACTGTTGAAGCTTATACTGGCGGAGATCTGCCCGTCCGGCTCGGGCTTGCGGCCGCGTCCCCCACTCCACCTCTCGTTAGAGGCTGGGCCGGGATATTCGCAGACAGTCAATCCCTACAGGCCAACCTGGACATCATCAAAGCGAGGGGCTACAACGGTTTTCGTTGCATGATTTACAATTCAGACTTAGGCAGAACCCCCTCCATCGCCTCAATAGTTAACGCTGTTAACGTTGCCAAGGCTAACGGATTATGGATCATTCTCGACCATCACGCTTACACTGACAGTTTCGACACAGACCCTCACTGGGACCAGGTTGTTGCGGCGGTCAAGGACCTGTACCCTCAGATTATTTGGCAGCCGCAGAACGAGCCTGCCTACAGCCTGCCCACTCTAACCACGATGTATCAGAACTGGATAAACAAGGTAAGGGCTGCGGGAGATACTCACTGGATTGTCGTGAGCATCGACTATCAGGGCTACGGAGCGCCAGGAGACTCAAGCTTCCTATCCCAATTCCCCCAGGTCACAGACCCCCTCAACAAGATATTCTATGATTTCCACGACTACTACTTCTACCAGTACCATCCAGCATGGAGCGTATCCGATGCACAGGCCTATGCGGACAACGTGCCGGTTGCAGTCAAAAGCCTCATCTCAGCCTACGGACGCCCGGTGCTGATCACGGAGACTGGAGCCGATGCCTCCGGAGGAGGCAGCTGGCCCCCCGACACGGTCGTCGCGGGAAGCGCAGGATACGCACCGGAATCCCTAGCCTACGTCAGCAGAGAGATCTCCGACTTGCACGCGATCAACACTGGCTACATGCTCTGGACCGCGGACGACTGGACAGGCACCCAGGGCGCAGGAGCAACAGGAGCCTTGAATATCTGGGGCCAATACCTTCCCCTTCCCGCAAGCTCTCTCAACCCTCCGCTAACCGGGTCCTTCAACTACCAGCCTAGTCAAATATTCCCGAACACCACAGTCACCTTCAGCGCAACAGCCAGCAACGGCAACTCCCCCTATACTTACAGCTGGGTCTTCGGAGACGGAACAACAGGGACCGGAAAACAAACAACGCACAAGTTTTCGACAACCGGAACCTACAACGTTACCCTCACGCTAACTGACTCCGCCCAGGCCCAATCCACAACCAGCCAGTCCGTAACGGTGGTTCAACCCCCGCCACCCTCTGGCTGGATAGGTGTCGTGACCCAGAACACATCGCTCTTCGGCGTCGCGCTCGTCGGACTAATCGCGGGTCTGACTTTGACGATGTTGATCGAGAGGAAACGTCGAAAGAACCGGCTCGGCCCGAACAATCTCCTATGACTATCTTGCCTGCTCAAGTCCCGCGTCGGCAGAGGAATAGTTTCGGCTAGCTAACCCGTCTAAGTTCTTGCCCGCGAACATTGAAGAAAAGATAGTCTTGGGTCTGGATTACATCGGGGTGGCTCCTGGATTCGTGAGAGAAGTCCTCGATGTCTATGAGGCCTGGGAGGGCAAAGAGTCCGTTCCGATGAAGGTCAAAGAGCTGATGCTGATTTTCCGGATAGAAGTCCGCAAACGCTACAACCCATACGTCCCCCCGGAAAAACCATAGACCAAGATACTCCGGGACGCCAGACTCGACTGAACGAATCAGAACACTGAACTCATTCCGACTTATTTCTGTAAAGTATCATAAGCCGACTCGGTATTTGGGAGAGGTGGATTTGTCGAGGCAGGGAGATCGGACACATCGACATCCTCGACCGCGACTAGAGACATTGTCCGATCTGATCTACGGACTCTCCCTGTCGATTGGCGCGATCAGCCTGGTCATAACCAACAGCCAAGCATCAGAGCGGAAATGATATCGACAGGAACATTCTAGAGTTTCTCTTCGTTTTCTTGATCCTGATTACCAGCTGGATAATCTACACCAGCGACATGTCGGTTCTGCCTCTCGAGACACGTCTCGTAACATTCCTAAACGTAGTACTCTTGATTCTTGTCGCGATCATTCCGTACTTGTTCGACCAAGCAGTGTCCCGGTACAATACTCTCGATATCCAGAGCTACGCGTCAACCCTGTTCACTTTCGACTATGCGGGTTCTCTGTTCATCATGGCTGGATTTGCACATTTGATCGCACAGGAAGAGAAGCAACTCGTTGACAGTGACCAAGTGATAAGGTTCCGAAGGATTCGAAAGAGACTGACAATCCTGACCATTTTAGTGCTTCTCTCTCTCGCAGTTCCGTGGGACTGGCTCTTTCTCGGAGTACACGTTAGGCTCTTGATTTGGTGTGTGCCGATCATCTCATTCTGGGTCAACCGTATGACGACCATACCGATTAGAATCGCTGTCACATCGAAGCCTGCATAGAATCCCTTCTGATTGGTCACGCCTCTAAGCGGTGGATGATCTGCCTCGCACGATGCTGTGAGAGGAGAAAAACCAGTAGAAAGCCCGCTACCGACAGTATCACAAAGAAGGGAACAGTCGTTTTGAACGCGTCTATGTACGAGGTCGGTGATTGTTGTCCGTTGAGAAAGCGGTAGTAGAGGTGTCCGAAGAGAGAGATGCCGACTGTGTTCCCGATCTGGAACGAAGTAGAGACTACTCCTGATGCTTCCCCCGCCTCTTGGCTTGGAACACCGGAAAGTATGACTCCCAGTAGTGGTGACAGCGCAAACCCTGCACCGGCTCCGAATACTATGAGTGGAGGCGATAGCTCGTAGAGGGTGAGGCTTGCTCCGTATGAGTTGAGGGTTAGTATTATCCAGCCTAGACCTGCTGTTTGTAGGATGTATGCGAGGCTGAGGACGCGGTTTCCGAAGCTTCGGATGAGTCGTGGCCCGAGGAGTGAAGCTGTGATGAAGCCAATGTTGAGCTGGGCGAATGAGAGCCCGGAGATTATGGGCGAGAATCCGAGACCCGACTGTAGGAACAGGACGAGCGTGAAGAAGAGCCCGCTGGCTGTGACATAGTATAGAAGGGTTAGTGGTATACCGACCGCGAACGACCGGTGCTTGAAGAGATCCATATCGACCAGTGGGTCTTCTCCGTTCTTTGTCCTCTTGCGCTCGTAAATGACGAAGAGGGCTAGCACTGGAAACGATAGTATGAGTAGCATTATCATCCAATTCGGCCAACCGGTCTGTTGACCCTCAGCGAGCGGTAGGACCAGCGAGACAAGAAAGAGCGATATCAGTCCAACACCCGGCAAGTCTAACTTAGGTGCTCGTTCTGTTCTAGAAGGGTGTAGAACTAAGAATCCGGCCAGAACCCCGATAATGCCAACAGGTACGTTGACTAGGAAGATAGGTCTCCAAGAGAGACCGGCTAGGTTGAGTTGTATGAGGAGGCCTCCAACGATGTTTCCGGTAATTGCGCCTATCCCGCTGGTAGCGGCGAACAATCCCAGCGCCAAGGAACGTTCGGACCCTTTGAAAGTGACCTGAATAATCGACAAGACCTGGGGATACATGAGCGCCGCGCCAAGACCCTGAAGCGCGCGAGCTCCGATGAGAACTGCGGCCGAAGGTGCGTAACCCGCTAAAGCAGAGGCAACAGTGAAGACTGTCATACCGGATAGGAAGATCCGTTTCCGGTCTAGAATATCACCAAGACGGCCTCCCGTTATCAAGAAGACAGCATAGACGAGCGAGTAAGCTGATACCACGAGCTCAAGATCAGCGACACCAGCACCGAGACTGGTCTTAATTGAGGGAAGGCCCTGAGTCACAATAAACACGTCCAGAATAGCCATAAATGAGCCAACCAGTACAACCCCTAGAATCAACCAGCGTCTCCGAAGAGCCAGCGCCGTAGCCGTCTCGGCCACCCTCGCCGGTTGTGGCAACTCAAGTTTGGTCGAAAACTTCGAGCTTCCCGGGTCGAATCTGGACCCGCTCTCCCCAGTCTGCCACCTGAGGCTAACCCGACGAGTCTGAACCCATGGCATTTCCAGCAAGGACATAATGCAACCCGATGGCTGATGCCTTTCTTGTCTAGCCATTCCATCGCTAGTCACGCTGCACGTTTCGTTGATCCTACTCTGGCTCGCGAAATAGTTTAGCTTATCACAGGAATTTCATGAGAGCGTCGGTCGTTTCCCTAGGGCGCTCCTCCATGACCCAGAGTCCCGCATCCTTGAGAACGACAATCGACACATCTGACGCTACCCAGTTTGACCTGCTGCCGTAACAAATTCAACTTTGCCTTTTTCACCGGCGATCACGAGCAACGAAATGCCGAGCTTCGTCTCCGAAAGCAGCGCGAAATCCCCCGCCGTCTTCCTTGGCCGACACTTCAGTGGTTCATGGGAGCGATTTCCTTCTCGAGGTATCCAGGGTGGTGGTTCGGGGTTTCTTCCAGATCGACATCCCATTCCACAATGTATCGTAGGCCATTCCGTGTCTTCTTTGTCGACATTATCGTGCCAATCTTACGTTCTGCCACAAGTCGTGGGGTCTTGACCCATACCCTGTCGCCCGGTTTGAGTTTCTCCATCGTGTCACCTCCCGAAATCGCGTATAACTTGCGCTTCCGAGAATGTTCTGTTAGGGATCGATTCGGTATATAACATTTTATACACTGGGTCGCAAATTCTAAGCCCCATAGGTTCCTAGCAATGTTTTCTCCATGTCAATCGATACTTCCTGTCATGCTTCTGCATAGGTGGTAAGTCCTTACCTAGCCGTTATTCCCGGGAAAACTGGTTCTGGACAGTTCACACAAGGAATGAAGTTTCGGAATGCTTTGTTACCGACGGGTACCGAGATCTCGGTAATTTCGACCGGCCTAGGTTCTGGGCCGGACGAGCGCGGCTTTGAGGAAAGGGTCTGGTTGGGCCGAGAGTGCCGAGTGGTTGCTTATTCGTAGTGCAACTTCCCTCAAAGGTTGTTGCAGCGTGGACTGCGCAATATTGTCTTTAACCCATTCTGGCACGATCACAGCTCTCAACAACTCTTGCACTGACACGCCTCTCTCCCTTGCTTCCGCCGATATTGTTTGGTATGGTTCTTCCCGAATGGATAACATGAATTTGGCGATGGCTGGTGACCTCCGCCTTTTCCTCTTGCCGATCGTGTAGGTATATAACAATTTATACACTGTCCCACAGCTCGGCCGATGTCCGTTTCGATCGTCTAGAGAATTTTCATAGGCCCGCCCCTTCTATATGCTCTGAAGGGCTGGTCGAGAATCGCATAGCCATGGAAATCAATCAACGTCTCCAGATGCTTGGGATCGGTTAGCTTCGAAACATTGTATCCGCAGAGGATAGTCATGTTCTCCTTCACCCTGCGCCCGATATTCTGTTCTAAGTCCATGAGCCCCTTAGCTAATCCGTTTTGTAAGAACCAAGAGTAGTCTTCCACCGCGATTCTGGTAGGAAGACTGGTATCGTTTGATGCGTGGACCTCGGCCATCCAACCCCTTATCTTCTTGATCGCTTCAGTCTTCTCTAGACCTGAGACATCTTTTTGCACCAAATTGTTCACCGATTCCAATGCTGAAGGTTTCACGGAGAATAGGCCCTTTGGGGCTTTGCCGGTTGCGCCCGGATCGAAGAATTCTGATAAGACCATGTCGAGGAATGTCTCTTCCTCCCAGAGGAAGATGGCGTGCTCGTTTTTCGGCATATGTCGAACGCGTGATTCAAGCATTTCTGCTTCGTGAATCTCGCTCAGCATCTGGTTGATTCTCTCGGCTTTTGAGGTGAGGGGGGAAAAGTTGAGGACGTCTAGAGTTTTGGTCAATATCTTGTCTCTATTGCTACGGGCTTCGTCCAGCTTAGGTGGCCGGCGGCCACTCCTTCCGTCCTTGTCTATTATCAGAGCGTCTCCTTCGATCCTCACCGTAAGATCCTCATCAGTGTGGAATGGAAAGGTGCTGTCTTCGACTAGGTCCTTGGCGAGGTATATGGTGTGTCGTGGGCCGACGCGGTGGATCTTTGCTTCTGCGTGAGTAACCATCTCTTATCAACTATGAAGGAGGCGGTCGAGGACTCATTGCGCTCTCAACCGTCGTTGTATAGGTTGTGGGGTCGTTCTTTTATATTCTGCGAGGCCGAGTTTGCTACGAGAATTATCCTCAAGCGTTTGCTGATTGGCCCAAAAACTCGCTGAGCGAAGACGTGTGAAGAAGAGGCATGTGGGTGCCCGTGAGGGGAAACTGGTTTCTCGGCCCGCGGAGTCAGCGACACGAAAGAACGCGGAGGTCCTTGTCCGTGATCGAACTCGTGACGATTCGTTCTCAATAGTGGGGGTCGGTGCTTCTGCGGGGGGACTCGAAGCCTTCACGCAGCTGCTGCAAGAGCTACCTTCAGGCATTAACATGGCACTGGTACTGGTACAGCACCTTGACCCAACCTACAAGAGCTTGTTGACCGAGCTTCTCTCCAGGACAACCAAGCTGGCGGTGGAAGAGGTTACTGACAGGACCCGGGTGAAGCCTGGACATGTCTACGTGATTCCGCCGAACACGACTATGATGATTTCCAAGCGTGTTCTACACCTCACCCCTCGTGTCGAGGTTGGTAGGCATACTCCCATCGACCAATTTCTGGAGTCCCTCGCTCAGGACCAGAAGGGCAGAGCGATCGGTGTCATACTCTCCGGAACCTCCATGGATGGTATTCGTGGGCTGAGGGCCATCAAGGATGAAGGGGGAATCACAATTGCCCAAGACGAGAAGTCGGCCAAGTACTACGACCTTCCCCGGAGTGCAGTCGCGGCAGGTTGCGTCGACCTAATCCTTCGGCCACAAGACATCGCGCAAGAGCTTGTCAAGCTGAGCCAGCATCCCTACGTGCCTTACCTGGAAACTGAAACGGCGGAGAAGCTCTTACCGCAGAGCGACCTCGACAAGATCTTCGGTCTACTTCGAAAAGCGACCGGGGTTGATTTTGCAGATTACAAACATGCAACCATAAAGCGACGGATTCTGAGACGAATGCTTATCCTCAAGACGAACAAGATGGAGGATTACCTGAACAACCTAAAGACAAACCCGGGCGAATTGAGTTCCTTGTTCCAGGACATTCTAATCAATGTGACCGGATTCTTCCGCGAGCCTCAAACCTTCGACGCGTTGAAGCAGGAAGTATTTCCCAGCATTATGAAGAAAAGGTCCGCTGACGACCCCATCAGGATATGGATTCCAGGCTGCTCGACCGGAGAAGAAGTCTACTCGCTAGCCATCTGCCTCGTGGAGTACCTGGACCATTCCCCGGTTCACCCGTCGATCCAGATCTTTGCAACCGACGTGAATGAGACAGTGTTGGAGAAGGCTCGGCAGGGCGAGTACGCTGCATCCGCTTCGATATCGGCCGAACGTCTACGACGCTTTTTCGTCAGGGTGAATGGTTCCTACCAGGTAAACAAGTCGATTCGCCGGATGTGCGTCTTCGCCAAGCAGGACGTTACAGCGGACCCGCCGTTTTCGAAGCTTGACCTGATCATATGCCGGAACCTGCTGATCTATCTTGGGCCAGCTTTGCAAAGGAAGCTACTCCCAATATTCCACTATTCGCTCAAGTCTGCGGGGTTCCTTGTCTTAGGAGACTTTGAAACTGTGGGTGAGTTCGACAACATCTTCAAGGTGGCTAACAAGCACTTCAAGATCTATTCCAAAAGACCCGTGGTCACCCGTAAGCCCCTTGATTTTTCGACAACGTACATTGCTAAACCAGGACGGGTTGGCAAGCCGGCAGACAATCGACTGGCTGAGAGCCAAGTCCCAGAACCGGAAATTTTCAAGGAGGCGGACCGGATCTTGCTGACAAAGTACACGCCGGCCAGCGTCATCGTGAACAGTGAGCTGGAGATTATCCAGTTTCGGGGACGCACAGGTTCTTTCCTCGAGCCGGCACCTGGGAAGGCCAGTCTCAACGTTTTGAAGATGGCCCGCGAGGGCATGATGACGGACCTCAGAAATGTGCTAGACAGAGCGAAGAAGAGCGGCGAGATAGTTAGGAAGGAAGCGATCGCGATCAGGTCCGATGGGAAATACTTGGATGTGAACCTAGAGGTGGTGCCGCTGAAGACCAATCGAGCTCATCCCTGTTTTCTCGTGGCGTTCGAGGAAGCTTTGCCGAAGCCTGCTCCTTCAGTGACGTTGGGAAGGGCTGGAGGCGAGAAGAGTAGGAAGGAGAGGAGAGCGGAAGATCTCAAGCTTGTCCGGCTCCAGCAGGAGCTCTCTGCGACTAAGGATTATCTCCAATCGATCATCGAGGACAAGGAGGCGGCCAACGAGGAGTTGAAGGCTGCCAATGAGGAGATACAGTCTAGCAATGAGGAGTTGCAGAGTACTAACGAGGAGCTTGAAACGGCCAAGGAGGAGCTTCAGTCAACGAATGAAGAGCTGACTACTGTTAACGAGGAGCTTCAGAACAGGAACCTTGAGCTGACGCAGGTCAACAATGATATCACGAACCTCAACGCTAGTGCGAACGTGCCGGTCCTCATGATGGGAAGTGATCTGCGATTGCGTCGTTGGGGCCCGCTTGCCGATAAACTGTTCAATTTGAAAGCCAGCGATCTCGGCAGACCCATCTTTGACATCAACCTTGGTTTCCAGATACCGGATCTCAAAGAGACAATAAACGATGTAGTCGACAACGTCATCATCAAGGAGATAGAGGCCAAGGGTCCGCAGGGGCGCTGGTTTCTGGTCCGGATAGGACCATACCGGACAGCGGATAACAAGATCGAGGGAGCCGTCTTGGCCTTTGTCGATATCGACCGTTTGAAACAGGGTGAGGCGAAGCTTAGAGCACGTTCTGAACACTTGGAGGACTTGGTTGAGGAGAGATCTAGGATGCTAAGTAACACGACCCGGTTGGCGGCTATTGGAGAGACGGCGGGGATGGTGGGCCATGATCTCCGAAACCCCCTGCAGACTATAATCAACACGATCCATCTGGCGAAGGAGGCTATGAAAGCGAATTCAGCGTCGACACCGGAGAAGGACCCTCGTGTTGGGAGTGCGTTGGAGACGATCCGGGAGCAGGCTGATTTCATGAACAAAATCGTGTCCGACCTGCAAGACTATGCGAAACAGGCGAAGCCGACATTTGTTGAGTATGACATGCAGAGGCTGATCAATGATTCTCTCTCCTCAATCCCGGTACCCAGGTCCGTGGATGTCTCATCTAGCGTTGAGACGGGCTTTCCGAAACTGAGCGTCGACCCAGGCTTACTTCGCCGCGCCTTTACCAACATTATCACCAATGCTCTGCAAGCGATGCCTGATGGTGGGAAGCTGAAGATTAGAGCGTGGACGAGTCAGAACATTGCCGCGGTCAGCTTCGAGGACACTGGGATCGGTATTCCGGAGGATGTCAAGACCAAGATGTTCAGCCCGCTCTTCACGACGAGGGAGAAGGGAGTGGGACTCGGGTTGGCCGTGACCAAGCGTCTGATTGAATCGCACAAGGGCGAGATCAAGGTCTTCTCCAAAGTAGGCGAGGGGACGACTTTGACGGTTGAGTTGCCGCTTGACTTGAAGAGGTGAGAATCTGAGATGGAAAAGAATATTCTGATTGTTGATGATGATCGGGGGATTCTGAAGAGCTTCAAGGATATTCTAGAGCCGGAGGGCTACAGCGTCGATACTGCAGAGACTGCGCTGGAAGCGGTTGAGAAGTGTAGGGCTCGGCCGTACAATCTAGCGATTATTGATATCAAGCTGCGGGATGTTGATGGGACGGATTTGTTGGCTCAGGTTCACGAGATTCTTCCGCGGTCGAGGAAGATCATGATCACGGGTTATCCGTCTCTGGAGAACGCGGTTGACTCTGTGAACTTGCAGGCGGACGCGTATATCATCAAGCCAGTGAACCCGGAGACCTTCCTCAAGGTGGTTGCGGAGAACATGGACAAGCAGCTGGAGGCTGAGCAGATGACCGAGCAGAAGGTGGTTGGCTGGGTAGAGTCTCGATACGAGGAGACGAGACGAAACAGGAGCAAGCGCAAGCCTATGGGGCCAGAGCTACTGCCGAACGCCGAGGAGTAGAGAGCACGCCCCAAGGAACGAGTTGAGAATCCGATATGAGAGATCATAGAATGGAGATAGGCAATTGGAACCACTTCTTCGGAATCAGGCATTCTGGAAACGTTTTCTTGAAATCCAGTCTCTTGAAACCCCGTAACCAGTGAATTCAAGCGACCCCTGGGGCCTATTCCAACCTCGCGGCGCCAGAGAAAAGGCCCGTCAAACGGACATGGACTTACACGTAGATATTCGACTTGCCCAGCTTGTCGATGTCGAATCCTAGTCGTCCAACCATGTACTTGAAAACGTCCCTTCCGACCTCTGTCGCCTTCGCCGGGTCTACTTGGTCCTTCCGGAACCTTGAGAGTAAACTGACAGAAATATCAGTCAAGGCAGCAACGAGCGTGACAACTTCTTCCACGGAGACCTGTTTCCGTTCCTCGAACACGTCCTTCTTGATGAACTCCAGGACCATAGCCGCATACTTCGCCATACCGTCGCCACCCTCCTCCATATCAGAGAGCACAGAACCTGAATCAGACATAGACTGAAGGAGACATTGGCCCGCTAATAAGAACCACTACAGCTGATCATTCTTTCCTATTTTCCGATTTAAAATGGAGGGCTTCAAAACGGAGGCTAAAGTGGCGTTTTGGATTTCTACCGTTGGTTGGAAATGTATTGTTTCGGTAATCCGGTGCTTAGCTTTGTGAGGCTGAGGTTGAACCTGTCCGTGTCTTCGGGCGAAGTGAGTAGAACGCTATTGTTCCGCCAACGCCTAAGGTAGCAGCGACAAGTGCGAGTTCTATCCATGTGTTTGTCGCGGTGCCAGGCTGTGTTGTGACCGTGTAGCTGAAGTAGGTGCCGTTGCTAGGGTTAACCGCCTTGTTGCTGTTGCCGTCGAAGGCCACAATATAGTATTCCACATGACCTCCGTTGTACTGCGGCGGTATGTGCGCCGTGGCTACGTGGCTTGTCGAATTGTAGGACGCCACAAGGGTAGTGTTAGCGGCCTTCCAATTGTCGGTCGTGTAAACCAGAGTCACGTTCAGCACCCCGCTATTTCCGGCCGTGACCGTCGTTGTTACCGTGACTTGGTCGCTGGGTCCCGGAGAAGAAGGAGAGATACTAGGCGTGCTAATGGTCGGCCCAGGTGGCGGCGCAGCGACGATAGCGACAGCTGGGAGTAGCAATAGTAGTGAGAGGACAAATGCCACATTCCTTGTGAAAGACGACATACGTTTTCATAACATGTCTAGGGATACTGGAACATACCTCTCTTGTAACCACTAGGCACTGACGAATGAAATTCTAAGCGGCTGCAAAGTCTCGTTGTGTTTGCATAGTATTGAGCCGGGCAGTGTCCAGCCCGAAACTTCTCACGGTCGACCGAGCACTAGAGTCAGACCGTAGCCGAGAAGAAGCCCTAGTGCCGGGGAGATAACCCAGCTTGCAATGATGAGGAAAACGTTCCTGGAATTCATGACTCGCATTTTGCTTGCTAACCCAGACCCTATGATTCCAGAGGAAACTGTCTCGGTAGTAGACAGTGGAACTCCGAGCTGATTGGCCAGTTCGACAGTCCCTGCGCCAAGTAGCTGGGAATAGAACGCGTTAGGGTACCTGAGGCTATAGATCCCCTCTGTTAGCCTTCGTAGAGCTCCTCGACCGAGAACAAAGACTCCGAGAACGCTCCCAATGCCGACTGCAACGGTTGCGATCTGTGGCTGGTTGGAAGGTACTCCGGCGATAAGTCCTAGCGCGTTGCTACCGGTGACGTATGCTGAGAGGAACGCCATTATTACCAGCCCGATTTTGAGCAGTGAAAGTTTCACCCAGAGGTTTCTGACGCTGTACCGGTCGTCGAGTCTAACGAAGAACAGCCCGAGAGCTGTCGCCACTATTGGCGCGCTCACCCAGAAGATCAGTATGAGAATCAGATAGTCGGTTTGTTGCAGGGTCCCGATGGCGAAGCTTACCCCGAGGATTGTCCCGGTTAGCGACTTTGATAGAGAGAGGGGGATTCTTGTGAGTTCTCCGCCGATGAAGATGAGTAGCGTTGCTAGGAGTATCGAGAAGATTTCAGTGCTGGTTTCGGATGGGAGGAACGCTTGTCTGACTCTGAAAAGCTTGGGACCTTCAATCAACAATCCCAGTAGATAGCCTGCGACGGCGATCAGGATTCCCGACCGTCTGTTGACCATTCTGCTACCGATGATCGTCCCGCAGCATGCTGAGAGATTGTTGCCACTAACAACTGCTCCCAGAAGCCCCGCTATGACAAGGGAGAGGGCGTCTAGGGAAAGGATCAAGCTTTGTTTTCCTAAGCGCCGAGACCCTTCATTATCACGATGACCAGGTCCGACGCGTCCTCGCAACGGTCGAGGATATCATCAGCCTCGATCGTGGTCTCGATGTAGTTGTGGAAGGAAGCATAGTCAAGCACTTCCCAAGACCCATAGATCTCGTCGAGCATACTGTCCTTAACATCGTCTCCCTGTTCTTCCAGCCGTTCAATCTGTCTAGCCAGTTCAAGTGATTGTTTCATGTCTGAGCCTGCAATGTTGAAGAGTTTCCGGAGCATCTGGAGCTGCATAAGTCCGATCTCGATG
This sequence comes from Candidatus Bathyarchaeota archaeon, assembly GCA_005882895.1. Classification (GTDB taxonomy): domain Archaea; phylum Thermoproteota; class Bathyarchaeia; order 40CM-2-53-6; family 40CM-2-53-6; genus 40CM-2-53-6. The sequence continues at coordinate 25,238 of VBBD01000023.1, forward strand.
AGGCGAACTTGGTCTTTGCGGATGATCGCGTCAAACTCCTTAGCCTCCCGCAAGGGTCTCTTCGTCACTCTTCTAATCTGCCGTGACAAGGCATGAGCTCGGTCAAGAACACCGTCCACAGAGTCAGCTAATCTCTCGAACTCTCTCATAAGAATCGCAGAGATTGAGCCTTTCCCAAACATTTCTTCGAGCAACTGAACTATCTTGTCACCCTGTTTCTCCAAGAGACTAATCCTGTTAGTGCACGTTTCAATGTCGGAGAGTCCGTTGGGCGAGCCAGTAAGTATCTTGATCAGCAGGTGAAGCGATTCTTCGCCCAGACTGGCGAGCTCATCGACTCGGGTGAAAGCATCCCTCTCGCCCAGCTGGAAGAAGTCTTTGACTCGACGAATCATTTGGTTCATGGCATTTCAATCTCCGGGGAAAAGAGAAATCGTTGCCTCTAACGAATCTGACAGTTCAGCCCTGAAGACCTAGAAAAGACTGCTGTACCTCTCATCTTGACCGAGCAGCACGCTAGCATCGCTTTAGAGACGAAGGATTAGAATCAGATTCGCAATGGCTAGGTCGATTATTGTCAACGGTATGGATCTCTTTGCGAACCGGGCGAAGGTCAACCGTTGTTTCGGCTTGTTTAGAATGTTCAGCGCGACAAGGTTGGAAGCGGTACCTACGGGCGTTGCCATTCCTCCTATTCCAGTTCCGACAGCAAGCGCCCACGCAAGTGGGGCGATGGGCACGCCCGGCGTGTTGGCCATCGCCGCGATGACAGGTATGAAGACCGTGGCCAAGGGTACATTGTCCACGACTTGTGATATGACCGCGGTGACCCATAGAACGAGAGTTACGGAAAGCGCGAGGTTTCCTCCTGAGACTTGGATCATTTCGCTTCCCAGCATCGAGAGAACTCCCGTCTTTCCCAGGGCAGCGACGAGTATGAAGAGCCCCCCGAAAAAGAAGAATATCTGCCAATCTATGCGAGCGAGAACGTGCTGGACCTCGTTCGACCGGGACGACTCATAGACAAGTATCAGGAATGCGGGGAGAAGAGTTGCGAGAGCCGCTGAGACCCCGAGAATTGTATGAACCACCAGGAAACTGACAGCCAGGACCAGAGATACGAGGCTGACCCTTAGCAGCCCGCGATCCTTCACCGCCTCGGACGGGCTTCGCAAGTCGAGCACGGGTTTCTGCCGATGACGTCTCATCGCGTCCCGATGGAGAAAATTCCGGTTCTTCAAGTAGAGCAAGCCACCGTTCACGGCAATGGCGGCAAGAGCGATTGGCGCAGTGTTCTGGAGAAACTGGTTGAAGGTTAGTCCTAGAGAGGACCCGATAATGATGTTTGTTGGATCGCCTACCATGGTGGCTATGCCGCCTATGTTTGCGGCGAGAACCTCGGCGATAACGAAGGGAACCGGGTCGATGTCCAGTCCCTCAAACACCTCGACAGTGAGTGGAACGATGAAGAGCGCAACAGTCACGATGTCGAGCAGGGAGGCCATTCCGGCGGTCATGAGAGGGAGAAGGACGTACATGCGGATGGGATGGGCGTCCACTGATCTAGCAAGGTGGAGTCCCATCCATTCGAAGAATCCCGCTTCTCGAAGCGATGATGCGATGATGAACATCCCTAGCAAGACGCCCAGAGCCTGCCAGTTGATCGCCGAGGATAGGTCCGATTCGGTGAGAACGCCGGTCCCCGCCATCAGGGTTGCGCCGAGAACGGCAGCGGAGGGCTTGTGGAACTTGTCCGAGAGGATGAGGATGTAGGTGCCGATGAAGACCCCGATGACTATGACGCCTATTGGCGTGGAGAGAACCAAATTCCTCTCTGGCTAAGGCCTATTTCGTAAAAAAGCCTCGCCCAAGATTATGGCAACGAAATGCGCTCGGACCCTGCTACAACATCTTCGATCAAAATATCCTCTCTCTGACTCGAAGATGTTCCGGTTCGAAAAAGAATTCAGAGACAATCCGGGAGATACAGGAGAATCATGGGCGATAAAGTTCCTGGAATTCGGCTAGGTCGTTCAGGGCTTGTTTGTCAAGCGTTTTTTCGGCCTCGTCGTCCGGCGCACGAAGGTGCTTGTCAAAGTTTCCCGACTTCAAGTTCTTGACCAGATGAGCGAACTCGTGAGCCAGAGTTAGAAGAGGCTCGCGCGATGCTTTGAAGACCGTGATTAGAAACTCGTTGTGGCCATCCTTTTCGCGGTACGAGAGTAGCCCCTCATAGTAGCCTGGCCTAGTACCTTTGAGTGGAGGAGGCGGTCTAGAACTATACTCGACAAACAGCTGGTTCCTATCTACACGGTACTTCTTGCACAGGAACAGTACGAAATCGACGAATTGGCCTGGGTATTCCTTTCCTTCCATCAATGATCGCTTCAATTCAGGACCGTTCAAAAGCTGCGCGCCCGATCTGTTGGCTTGGACAGGCATCCTATACTAGTTTCCCGCCCCGCGAACAGCCATCCCAACCAGAACAACTCCTACAAACACCAAAGGTCCCGGGCTTGCAAAAAGAAAAACTCGCCCATTTCAAGCCCTGATCGCAATTCTGGGACCTCCTTAGAGACTCTCCCGAAATTCGTTCGGAATTGTCGCCAACTTTCCATTACCATCCCAGCCAAGATTGCGCCCTGAATTGCCTGACTCGCCCATTATCAGTGCCGGACAGGAAATGGTTTCTAGAAAATAGGGGATCTTAGCGACTCGACCTCGCGAGGCAAGAGTGCTCGGCTCGGGAATCCAGACGTTAGAAATCGGCTATTATCAGCCCCGATCACAATTCCAAGCCCACGATTTCCAGAACACAACTTTCCACGCTTAACCACAGGGGAAAACACGGAGATCGAAAAAGGCCAGACAAGCCCATAATACGCCCGTCTCAAAGAAACAAACCGGAACAAAGCCCGGACAGAGACATCCAACAGAAAAATTTCAGGCAGATTGCTAAAAGCTCCCACGACGCCCACGACGAAAGAGTGGTTCCTGGGCGAGTATCACACACGGTTTTGAGCATAGTTTTTTATCAACAGCACTACGGCCGAGACCTCATGCCCCATCACCGATACAAGCTACCCGACCTTCCTTACGCGTACAACGCGCTCGTCCCGACAATCTCTGAAGAGATAATGAAGCTCCACCACGACAAACACCACCTTGCCTACGTGAACGGCGCCAACGCTGCCCTGGACAAGCTCCAGAAAGCCCGCGAGACCGGCTTCGCTGGCGTCGATGTCAAAGGGATCGAACGAGACCTCGCTTTCCACGGTTCAGGCCACACCATGCACAGCACCTTCTGGCCCAACATGAAACCGAACGGCGGAGGAAAACCAGGTGGAAAAATAGCCGACCAGATTAACACCGACTTCGGAAAGTTCGAGTCGTTCAAGGAACAGTTCAGCACCGCCGCCAAACAAGTCGAAGGCAGCGGCTGGGCCGCCCTATCCTACGAACCATGGACACAACAATTGATCACCCTCCAAGCCGAGAAACACAACGATCTAACGGTCCAAGGAGTAGTCCCGATCCTCGTCCTTGATGTCTGGGAACACGCCTACTACTTACAATACAAGAACGACCGCGCGGCCTATGTAGACGCTTGGTGGAACGTCGTCAACTGGGACGATGTAGAGAAAAGGCTAGAAAAGGCCAGACGTTAACTCCTCCAAGTCCTCCTCCTCTTCCTTTTTCTTCGCCACAACTACAGGCTTCACTATCCTCTTCTCGACCTTTACCTTCGACGCGGGCAGCGGCTTCCCGTGCCCTGGACAGATAATCTCCGGATCCAGATCCAACACCCGTTTTATGCTCGCCTCGGTCTGAGAGATACTCTCCATCAGCAATGGCGCTACAAGTCGGCCTCGCCGAGCCCGCAAGAGATCGCCTACAATAGCCACGCTAGGCTGGTTGAGAAAGAGTGTAACTGAACCTTTCGTATGTCCTGGCGTCCAGACCACAGACCCGTCCAAACCAACGCTATCCAAAACCGACTCTTCATCAGCCGCCAGATCCACGTGCGCGGTCTGGAACTTGATGATGCGAAACAGCTTCAACGACCAATATTCAAGCGTCGTCAGCTTTCTCACCATTCTTCCATAGAGGCTCCAAGCTCTCGGAGCCGAAATCACCAGCGTCCCGGCTGCATAGGGCTTCTCGAAGGGATGAGAAGCCAGCTTAGCCCCGGTCTGCTTCTTCAAAGCGGCCGCACTTCCAATATGATCCAAGTGCCGGTGTGTCAACAATACAAGCTTCAAGTCCGAGGGTTTCTTTCCCAGCTTGGCGATAGCATTGAGAATCCCCTTCTCGCTACCGGGCAGTCCGCTGTCTACTAACACCAGACCCTTGGAAGCCTCAACGAGGTATGTGTTAGCCGCTCTGGCTGGAACCCTGTAAATTCCCTCTGTAACCTTGCGCACTTACAGCAACATCCCTTCCCCGCAGTTCGAAACCAGTGTCTTCTTTCTAGAACCCGTTAGGCGCAAGTCCTGCCCAGCTTTCACGCATGACCTATCATAAGCTGATTTAAGAATGGTGAACCGATGGAAGGAGATCCACGGTCCACTCTGACACGTTGAAAGATTTCGTGTCGGCTAGCGAGTATTGAGTTTCTCTATTTCCGCAACCTGCTGGAGAATCTCCGCTACGGAACAAGGCATCAGATCAGACCTCCTCATATAGGCTGCCGCGGTAGCATTCGCGAAAACTAGCCGTTCCCTATGTTCCAGTCCCATACCCTGAGCAAAAATGTCCCCCGCGTTCCATGCATCCCCCGCGCCGGTCACCTTCAACGGAGTTGTACTGGCACACAAGGCTCGTTCTCTCTGGCCATCGATGAAAGTTGCCGAGAACCCCGTGGTGTGAAGATCGACCCGGACCCCGAGCATGCTGAAGATGCTCGCGGCTTCAAAGAGAGGGTTCGCATCCTCGCCTTCAATCTCACCTGTCTCCTTTCTGAGATCAGCCGCCAACTGCTGCAACTCGTTCTCGTTAACGCTCAAGACATCTACCAATCCCTGGGTGAGAACCCGCTCGTTAAGCCCAGGAATCTGACTCACCTTCGAGGTCGGGTCTCCAGGGTCGAAGAACGTCACGGCCTTTCCCTCGTTCCTCGCCGTCTGAAACACCTGTTCAGCCAGCTCTGTCCCCTTCAGGTTCTGGTTCCAGTTGAAAACACAGACGAAATCAGCTTCCCGGATCAACTGCATATCATTCTCGTCCAGTTTCTCTGGGCCGAAACTCGACAGGGACCCGGGATCGCTCGCCATAATGTTGACTCGTCTGCCCGAGTGCTCCGCCTCGAATGCGAGAGTCCTCGAAAGCGTTCCCATATCGGTAACATGCGAGAGATCTACGCCCTTCAGAAAATGACCTAGAGCTATCTTCCCGAACTCGTCTGTCTCGATAATCGGGACCACGTTGACCTCTAGTTTTGAGAGCTGGGCAGAAAAGTTGGACGCGTTCCCGCCCCTCCCGACCAAGTGCTTCCAGCCGAGGAGGTTCCCCCCTCCTCTTCCGGCTACGTCAACCATTGCACTAGCCATCTCGTCAAGTTTGCCTGGAAAAGCGAGAACGTAGTCCAGATAGAAGTCGGGCATCGCAACAACCTTGAAGCCAGGCTTCTTGGCCAGTTTTTCCTTCAACGCAGACTCGAGTCGTGACACCTATCCGCCACCGGGACCAGTGATATTTTCCTACTATTAGTTGATAAGGCTGGGCTAGAGGAGAGGAATAGAATCGGCCTAGTCTATGTCGCAGGGACAAGAACGCGCTATAACCCAGCGCAAGATCCAACAACTCGCATTACGAATCTATCGTACTACAAGGTTCGATACCGAGACTATCCGCGAACTCAAGGAGGACAGAACTGCGACCGGGCAGGCGGTCGCAGTCTTACTCCTTGTCGGACTATCATACGGACTCGGATTCAGCATCTTCAGCGGGCTTGAACAAGGCACCTTATCACTTGACTATCTGATCTCAAACACGTTGGCCAACATGATCATCACTGACTTCGCCGCCTTCATCTGGTCGGCAACGGTCTTCCTCGTCGGAACAAAACTGTTTCAAGGCAAAACAGGCTACTGGCAACTCGCCCGACCCTTATTCTTCTCCACAGCCCCAGGCATCCTCTTCATCCTTATCGCAATACCATTCTCACCCATGGTAGTAACAACGGCTATCGTTGCCGCAGCATGGATCGTCTGGGGAGAATTCGTCGCCTTGAAGAGTGCGATGGGTTTCAACACGCAACGGACGCTCCTGACATCGGTTGTGGGGCTGCTAATCCTCGTTTTCATTCAGATGACGATCTAGCAACGCGGCGTTCCGAATTTAGCCGTTCCATCAGTTCGGAGAAACCATCAGCATGATCATGCACAGTAGATCTTCCCAAGGGAACACGAAGGCGACAAAGAGCTATTTTCCCATGAGTTGATAAGTGTCGGGACAACAAGATACGAGAAAAAGGAACCCTGAATGATGACCTGGCCCTTTGCTACTAGGCAAGACCTCAACCTCAAGAGGATGATATCCCGAATGTCGAAGGCAGCACGACTCGATAGTGACACCTTCAGAGAACTAAGAGACGATGCAAGCACCACTGTTCAGTCGGTCTCTCTTGTAGCGATAATCGGGCTGTGCTACGGTGCAGGCCTGGGCTTCTTCGGCTTTTTCGTCGCCGGAATATCTGTCCTTGACATCTTCACAATCATCCTGATAGGTTTGCTCTCTGCCGTCATCATTGCCTTCGTCTGGTCAGGCACAACCTTCTTGATCGTCACGAGACTCTTCCGTCGAACAATTGACTACTGGGGGCTTGCGCGTCCTTTTTTCTTCTCATGGGCACCAGGGCTTCTGTTCATCCTAATGTCTAGTCCTATCCCCATAATTTCGGAAATCATCGGGGCCGCGGGAACCGCTTGGATAGGAGTAGCCAGTGTGTTCGCAGTCAAGAACGCCGCAGGATTTAGCACTCAGCAGAGCATGCTGACGTTCATCATCGGCGTATTAGTCTTAATCTTCATCCGGTCCCTCATTCCACTGAGTTGAGGTAACACGAGTCGATCTTTTCGTCCCGACATCCTAGTACGAACATGTGATGCCTAGAGAAACTCCGAACCCAAAAAATTCATCTTAGCGCTTAATTGCCAGACTGCGGAGAAGTGGCAGCTCTTGGAGCTGAAGCCCTATACTTATTGAAAATCTCCATGGCTGGATCTTTAGTCATATCATGGTCCTTGTAGAGATGGTCCTGCAGTTCGTAATAAGTTGCGAATGTCCTTTCGATACCCTTCACCGCGCAAACAAAACAGAGAATTTTATCCTGAACCATTCCCCAGACACGATTCCTGATCGACTGAATTACTTCCTGGCACCTGGATAAAAAGAGACTCTATCAACATCCAAAAATGAGATGTTAACTACGTCGCGCTACCGTGGAAACCGAGCAGGGAAACTTGACCGACAAGTCTGGAGGCTTCATCAAAGACCCGATTCATGGCTACGTCAGGATTAGCCAGACTGAGAGATCAGTGATCGACACTGAACCTCTTCAAAGACTCAGGCGCATACGCCAACTTGCCGGTTCAGAATTCGTCTACCCGGCCGCAAACCATACACGGTTCGAGCACGCCATAGGCGCAATGCACCTAGCGGGCGCTTTGTCAGAGACACTGCCGATAGATCTCTCTCAGCACCAGCAGAGACAGCTGCGCCTGGCCGCGCTGCTTCATGACATTGGGCACGGTCCTTTTTCACACGTGTTCGAGCCGCTGATGGCAAAGTACCTCGGCAAGAATCACGAGGACCTTGTGCCATGGCTTGTGAACCAGACCGAAATAGCTGGAACGCTTGAGGCCGAAGGATTCAACGCGAAGACTTTGGGTCGATTGGCGATTGGAAAACTGAGGGATAAGAAGCGTCCATATCTGGACCAGATAATTAGTGGCGGCGTCGACGTCGACAAGATGGACTACATTGTCAGGGATTCCTTTCACACGGGAGCTGGATATGGTTCGATCGACGTTCATCGCCTCCTATACACGATGGACATCATAGATGGCAATCTTTCAGTTGATGGAACAGCTGTAGCAACACTTGAGAGCTTCCTCCTTGCACGATTCGAGTCTTTTCGGACCATTTATTTCCACAGGGCGTCTAGAGCGGTTCAGATAATGATAGTCAAAGCCCTTGAGGCGGCAAGAAATGAGCTCCACCTATTGGACTTTGATGGACCCGAAGATTACCTCAAACTTGATGATTACAAGGTATGGACAGAGCTGAAGGAGTGTAAGAAGTCCAAGAAAATCATGAATGACCTAGAAGCTAGAAGGCTCCTGAAATGCGCATACGAACGGACCCTATTTTCCAGTGAAGCGCTCGCTTCCAACGTGTTTTCAAGCGCAGACGTTCGAGCAGATATTGAAAGACAGATTGCCCGGAAGGCGAGGATTGCAGAAGAGGACGTGATCATCGACGTGCCTACCTTACCATCAGTCCCTTACCAGCAGACTGCAGATATGCAACCCATGGATGTACCCGTCTTCAAGCGCGTTCCTTCGGGAAAGAAACAGATCATTCCTTTAGCCGAGGTTTCGAGGATAGTCGGAGTTATCCAGACGTTCATGAAACTAGTAAGAGTCTACACGGGAGAGGCCAACCGTTCTAGAGTCGAATTGGCAGCGCACCAGATTCTAGGAGACGCCCAAAGTTCACGAAAGACCAGTCCCTGATGCGGATTCGCTCGCCTAAATCCTGTCACTTCCTCGGAATTCTACAAGTTACATCAGCACTTTATTTCAACCCCTGAATTGACTTTGATATCCCGAGAAACCGTGGTGTCAATCCTGCCCAAGTTCATGCAAACACTTGACGATCTAATTTATCGAGAGCTGGAGAAGATGGCGAAACGGAGAGGAATAACGATCCAAGAATTGATCAGAGCGGTTATAGTACCGGAGTGGATCAACGGACACAATAGCGGGGACTCAAGGGATCCCCCCGCGAACAAACTGAATAATTGGCGCTAGCTTCTACGAAGCCTAGAGCCAACACTCTAGGCGAAACCACACGCGACTGACAACACGTCAAAACGTCTTCTTTCCTATTAAAGAATCGCGGAAAGCCTTGGATTGTTTGTACTGTTACAAAGAGGATAATGCTGGTCCAACTCATTCTCTTCTCAGTGAGTAAGATGTCGAAAAGCAAGCCAACATACTCGACTACTGTACAAAACATTCTCTCAATGATTGTCCGCAGGATGACGATTCGATGAGCGTTGAGAGATTAGATGATACTGTGGCGGCGATTACCTTCGCTGCTACAGTAATCACCATCGCACTAGGTTTCCTCCTCAATCTTTAGAGAAAGCTGAGTCGGTATCTGGCCCAGACCTAGCCTTATCAAAAAGGCTCGCGTAGAGGCGCAGTGCCTCGCCTTCTGGGAGCTTTGTGTTTATCGATACTATGCTCATTTTGTTATAGATTGCCGCAACCCTCTCCGATAGGGCTCTCGCGGCGATCAGGTATTTCCCGCCGAGGAGAACAGATGAGGTCCCTGTTCCTCCCTCGCGCAACCCTGGGGTCGACACGGCCAAGGTGCCAATTTTGATTGTATCTTCGTAGAAGAACGCCAAGACTGCGTTTTCCATCGGAAGGAGGCTCACCTTGTGGACCTCGCCGTTCCTTTCCAGACTTGCTTCGAGCAAATCTCGTTCAACTCACTCCTTGTATTCTCCTGCTATGAGATTGAAGGAAACGGGTGAGTTGCCTCGAGACTAGCCTGCAAATTAGGGGAGACATTTTCTCGGCTAGGTAATGTACCGATCCTTCCCTTCCTCAGGGTTCTCCTCGCCCTCCTTGGACTCTTCAACTTCCGCATGTCTGAAACGTTCCATCTTTTTGCGCATGTCCTCAATCTCGGTATCCAGCTCCGTCAAGTCCACTGGGATACTAACCAGACCGGTCAACATTTGAATGACAGCCCTTGCTGCCTCCAAATCCGGGTAAGCGCCTGTTGTCGCTCCCAAGAGGCCCGCGCACGATAGATTGCGCTGCCGGCCTATTCCAAGAATCACGCCCGCTGCTCCTGTGACTGCGCCGCCCTTTGCAAGTTTTGCTCCCATTTTCCTCAAACGTTCTCCGAGCGCAGCTTCTCCAACAACGGCGTATACAGCTCCGACGTCGTTTCCGGAGCGTGTGCCGTATCCTCCCATCGTGTAGACGGCCTTGCATCCGAATCGTTGGGCAAAGTCGAGAACGATGCTTGCGACTTCATACTGTCCTGTTACGCTTGGCTGGGCGTCTCCTGTGAGGAGGATGACGTTGGGGTCTCGCTCGCCGTAGGCGAAGAATTCGTATCGGGGGAGAGAATATGTCCCGTCTTCTGAGATGTTGATGCCGAGGTTGCCGTCGGGAAACAGTAGGTAACTGGAGTATAGTTCGCCTATTTTCTTGGGTTTGAGTTTTTCGATGAAATAGTCGACCGCAACCTTTCCTACGTAGCCGAGACCAGGAAGGCCTTGAATCAGAACGGGTTCCTTTAGTTCGACTTGTGCAAGCTCATGTATCCTAGTGTCGCCGAGCGTTTGAGAAGCCATGAAGCAACGCTTTCGGGCTCTCGCGGGCTTTGTGGCTTATAGTTATTTCGCAAAGCTCTGCCCAAGACCGAGTCGCGGGCTCGAATCTTTGCGTGTTCGACCGATTCCTCAAGGGTGAAGAATGGGCTAATGTTCGCCCTTCATCGTGGAACCTGATGGGACCAGAGCCTTCAGCTGGGTGTTTGCTCTCAGCAGTTCTCCAGTGACGGCATAATATGCCCGGCTTCCAAGCGGCAGGAATTTCAAAGCCTTCGATAATTGTTTGATGTATATCTTGAGTTCTTGTGGGTCGTGCCGTTGCCGAGGCTGGACACTATGCGTCTCAAACTCTTCTCCAGAAGACTTGATTGTGAGCCGTTCCTTCCTTCTCGGCACGCCTACTTCATCTCGGGTTCCTTCACCATAATCAAACGTAATGAGTATTCTGTATCTGAAACACTGGCTGTACCGGAATGATTTGGAACTCTGACGGGGTATTAGAGAAGGGGATCAAAATTCCTCCACGGACTGATGATGAAATTTGCAGAGGGAGAGTTAAAATAGCGTGAATCGCGCTTGCACGTCACTTCAGACTAGAAGTGACATTCGTGAGCTGTGCACCATTCGTCTCATCACCGCACGATGTTGTGAAGAAGATGCTGGAAGTTGCGAGAGCGAGTAAGGACGACGTTCTCTGTGACCTCGGCTGCGGCGACGGCCGTATATTGACTACTGCAGTCAAGGATTTCGGTATCAAAGCCGCTGTTGGTTATGAGATCAGGGAGGACCTGTTTAAACAGGCGTCTGGAGAAGTTGAGAAACTGAAGCTGGTTGAGAGGGTGCGGATCTTCAACAAGGACCTGTTTCAGGCGGACCTGAAAGATGCAACTCTGATCACCCTATATCTCACTACGTATGCTAACGAACGGTTGAAGCCTAAACTGCGATCAGAGGCTCGGCCTGGTTCGAGGATTGTAAGCCATGACTTCATGATCAATGGCTGGAAGCCTTCGAGGAAGGAGAACTACAACGAGCACACGATCTATGTCTACTCGATTCCTGACGCCTACTCGATCTAGGCTCGTACGCAATCTCGTCGAATCCTGAAGAGAGAATAACTGCCCCTAGCTCGACTGTCCTCGGCATTTCCTCAGCCGTTGTTGTGATACTAATGATACCGGTCCCGATTCGCACGATCCTTCCTATCGAGAGCAATACTCCCTTCTCGTCGAGTAGTCCGGCAAGAGTTCCTCTGTGTGTTGAATCTCGATCGATCCGTTGCTGTCTGGGGGCGTTGAACATTCTGAGCTTGATCGCGTTGAGTCTAAGATTCAGACGCTTAGGGTTCTGGAGAAATCTTCTGTATCCTTCTTCCCTTGCCTTCTTTCTTTCTTCTCTTGTTCTTGTCCGGGCAAAGCTTGAGGCTTCGAGCCGCAGCGTTGGACATTGTTGCAGATCAAGGATATGATCGAGCTCGTGATCGAGGCTTAGGCCAAGGACAAGATCTGGTCGTAGGCTGTTGAGGAGCTGGAGCTTGTGCGCGACAGCTTCATCCTCTCTCACCCAACCATCGGTGTTCAAGATCGTGGTCTCGCTTCCCGTTGAGAGTTCGTCTTTGAGACGGGCGATTGATTTTACGAGCTTGTCTGGGACTGAAGAGGGGCTGGTGTCGCCGATGAAATATGATCTTTCAGGTCTTAGCTCTTGGAGGTTGAGGATGTGCTTGGAAACGGTTGAGGAACTGGTGGTCGTTGGTGGACCGATGTCTGCTTGTCCAACATCACCATCGATGATACTTGTCCGAAGTCTATGGTCTAGGCAGGTGTTGGCGAGATAGGTGCAGAGTGTGGATTTTCCAGCGTCGACATCTCCCAGAATAACAGCGAATCCTAGCGAACGTCTGAGGACGTCCGCAGCGTCCCGCCAGCTCGGGGGAATAGTAGAACCGTTGACTTGCCTACAGACGCCTTGCTCTCCAGTCCTAACTTGAAGCACGGCGTCTGTGTCTGTCTCTATTGGGATTCTTCGATGTTCCACGACCGTTATTGGCTCGCCGATTTTGATTGGGGCGGCAAGTGACGTCGCTGTTCCTTCTTGCAGAATTATGGATGCAGGGCCGTCGATGAGAAGGGTTTTCTCTTTCTGGAGCCGAAGTTTGGGGAAGTATCTTCCTCCTAGGCAGAGTTATTCAATCTAGGCGAGTCTCGCTCCTCAGACTGGTTGATTCTTGGTTATGGAGAGGCTGAGCACGGGGACGAGTGGTCTGGACCGGTTGTTGAAGGGGGGCTTTGCTCTTAGACAAATCAATCTGGTCTACGGGGAGGCGTCGACTGGGAAAACGGTCTTGGCGATGCAATCTGCACTCGGAGCCGCGGCGAGGGGCTTCAAGGTTTTCTTTGTTGACGCGGACCTCTCCTTCTCGGTGCAGAGGCTCGAATCCCTGGATCGAGGGAGCGAGCTCGCTGAGAACATTGTAGTGTTTCAGCCAGAAGACTTTCGAGAACAGACTCGGATAACCGAGAGCTTGGAGGTTCTCTTGTCAAAGACTCCAGCTTTATTGGTGGTTGACTCGGTGACGGGTCTCTACCGTGCCGATCTCGAGAAGCCTGGAACGGTTTTTGTCCACAATCGTGAGCTGAACAGGCAGCTGGCCTATCTGTCCGATCTCGCCTCAAGATTCGAGCTTACTATCTTGTTGACTGGACAGGTTCATAGCCAGCCGAGCCGAGGGAACTGGCTTATCGCGCCTGTCGCGACTAGGACGCTGAGACACTGGTCGTATCTCATCTTGAGACTGCGCCCAACTCCAAGACGTGACGTGAGAGAGTGTCTCGTCGAGAAGATAGATGGTAGAGAGGCTAGGGGTCCGAGGGCACTGTTTAGGATTGGCAAGACTGGATTAGAAGATGTGTAGCGTTTGGTTCATAACTGTGCCTGGTTGACGGAGCGGATCAAGGCTCTAGGCGATCCAGTCTGGGAATATTTCTAGACGCTTTATTGTTCATCGGGCCGTCATACGTGGCGAACGCTGCACCTCTCCTCCTCGGCGGCGGCACTCCACTGGATGGGGGAAAGAACTTTCTCGACGGAGAGAGAATTCTGGGCGCACACAAAACGGTTCGAGGATTATTCGCAGGGATCATAGGTGGTTCCGTGATAGGGCTTGCCGAATCACCAGTTGACAGCCGCCTTCTGCTAGGCGGTATTATGATCGCGTTGGGAACGGTTCTCGGGGATCTGGTGGGCGCTTTTCTAAAGAGGCGTATCCGGATAAAACCGGGCAGTCCGCTACCGATCGTGGACCAGCTGGATTTCGTGTTCGGTGGTCTGCTCCTTGGACAGGTCTTTTTCCAGATGAATCTGCTATCTGTCCTCATTGTGATATTGGTGACTCCGCCGATTCACCTAGGAACGAATTACGGAGCGTACTTGCTCGGAATCAAGAGGACACGCTGGTAAACGTCAAAAATAGACGCGTGCTTGTATCTGCATAAGTCTAAAATCCTCACCTTCTAACGAACTCGCCTCTTAGAAATGTCAGCTCCGCCGACAAAGAAGAAGAGCAGAAAGGGCCTTCTAGTTCTCCTAGTTATCGTAGTTGCCGCTGCTGTTCTGGTAATTCCTCCAGCGTTGGCAGGGGGCTTGATGGTTCCGGTTTCCAAGGTGGTCTTCGGCGAGACCACAGGGTCGCTTTCAGCAACGCAGGCGGCCGCGAATGTCTCATTGGTAACAGCGTACGAGTACTATTTTTCGATCAGGACCGGAGGAATGCTCAGAACAAGCGATACAAGCGTGTCCAGCTCAAACGGCAACACCAGCATCACAATGGATCTGAAACTGACTAATCCATCTGGTCAGACGGTGGATCTGGGAAACACCAACATCAGCGGAGGATTAGGCACGAGGACTCATACGATCTACTTGTCGATCGATCAGGGCGTAAAGGTCTCCGGTTCCTACACTCTGAATATAGAGCTTACAGTTCATGTGACTGTTCTTGGGATCTTGGGGGTTAGTATCTACTCAAAAACCGTAGTGGCCACGTTCACCGTGACTTAGGAAGACAGCTGCTCAGGCACTCTTGCGTCGCGAGTCGCGTTCGCTAAGACCCCCCTCCTGGAGAGGTCACTTGCTGTCTGGCACGTATTATGGGCGAGTCTCGTGATTCAGGGCGCGTTCCGGGCTTGGGTCGGATAATGGATGGTGGGATTTCGTCGGGGGGATCCCGAACGTTTGGAGGGAAGTCTAGGGACCCCCTCTCATTTTCAAGATCAGGGCTGAAAATGGGCGATTTCTTCCTCTATCTTGAGGACCACAGCTTAGTTCGGACGGCGATTAGCTCCATTATCAGGTTGTGCTAGGGCTTGTCCGGGCGGAGCCTGTGATATGGGAGGATATGAAGGTGGCACGTTTGGACTGCTGGGAGGTGCGAAGAGACGCGCCATAGCCATAGCGGTTTTGCTCTCCCTAACCTTCGCCAGAATCCCCGGTTCTACCCGTCGATAGAAGAGTGTTGGCGCGAGAATACATGAGGGCAATAATGATGCGAAGAGGGTGGTTGTGAGCGCGATTGCC
>VBBD01000024.1 GCA_005882895.1 Candidatus Bathyarchaeota archaeon
CAGAATAATCGAGCCAATCCAGTCAAGATGCGCCCTGTTCCGTTTCACGCCTCTCCCTGAGGAGAGGGTCGTCGAATCCCTCCACCGTATCGCCAAAAATGAGAGCCTGAAGACCACTGAGGGAGGCTTGAAGACTATTGTTGACGTGGCCGAGGGCGACCTCCGAAAGGCCATAAACATACTTCAAGCAGCCTCCTCCATGTCCAAGGGGATCTCCGAAGAGACAGTCTACCAAGTGGTAGGAAGAGCAAGGCCAACTGATGTCCATGAGATGTTGAACGATGCCCTGAAAGGCGACTTCCTCAAAGCCCGGGACGAACTTCGAAACCTTCTAGTCAAGTATGGGCTATCGGGCTCCGACATTGTCCGTCAGATTCACTCGGAAGTATTCCGCCTCCCAATTCCAGAGAAAACACGGATCAGTCTTATCGAGGCTATCGGGGACACAGACTTCCGGTTGGTACAAGGTGGAGATGAAGAGGTCCAGCTAAGCGCGCTGCTTGCCCATCTCGCCACTCAATCGGTTCATCGAAGTGTTCGGGAAGAGCATGTCACAGCCCTGGACCGTTAGATACAGACCGCGGACAACTCGAGAGATCGCGGGTAACAAGCTAGCCCTAGCGAAGATTAATCAATGGTTTGATTCCTGGTCCAAAGGCAAACCGTCCAAAGCGGCCGTCCTTCTGTATGGGCCAGCTGGAGTGGGAAAGACAACGGTCGCCGAGGCTATTGCTCGGGAGAGAGGTTGGGATATGGTGGAGATCAACGCTTCCGACAAGAGAAGCGGCGACATTCTCTCCAGAATCGCAGGACTAGCATCGACACAATCATAATTGTTCAGCATGGGAAGACTCATACTACTGGACGAAGTAGATGGTATCAACCTAAGAACAGACTCAGGCGCGATCATCGCGATACTCCGCGTAATCAAAGAATCTCAATTTCCAATTGTTCTAACTGCTAACGACCCCTGGGACCCGAAGATCAGACCTCTACGGGACGCATGTCTGCTCATCGAGCTGAAGAGACTCGGACTGAGGGAAGGGATTCCACTAATGAAGGGAATCCTGGCCAAGGAGCGCGTGAATGCGGACGAGGAAGCACTCAGGTCCATCATGGAACGGGACCGTGGCGACATGCGGTCAGCGATAACTGACCTTCAGATCCTGACCGGACCTAAGAAGAATCTAACGTTGGATGATACAGCGTTGCTCTCAAATCGAGACAGGACGGAGTCCATATTCGAAGTATTACGGATCATCTTCAATAGCAAAACCGTTGCTCAAGCTCGACGAGCTCTGGACAAGTCAGATGTGGACCAAGAAATGCTCTTTCAGTGGATACTGGAAAACACTCCCGGCCAGATTCCGAACCCTCGCGAACTCGAAGCGGCCATGTCCGCGCTTGCAGAGGCGGATCTCTACTTCGCTCGGATCAGAAAGACACAATCTTGGCACCTATTATCGTACGCCCTCGATCTCATGACTGCAGGGGTTGCTGTCGCAAAGGAGACGAGCCCGGGAGGCTGGGTGTCAATGAAGTTCCCACAGCGAATTAGCTCCATGTCTCGTAGCCGAGGCACGAGAGAACTCCGGAAGGGCGTTGGAGCCCTGATCGGATCCAAGTCTCACATCTCCAGTCGAAGAGGAGCTAAACTCTACCTACCTATGATCCAGTTCATCCACGAGCATGATCCTGAGAAGTATCGCGAGATTGCAGAGTGGCTTGATGCGAAGGAGCCGCTAGATGAGATTCTATCCCTGGACTCCGAATCGACCGCCTAGCGGTTGCGCATTACCAGCGCGCCACCGACAAAGGCGATAATGGTTGACATGACCTCGGCAACCAGAAGTTGTTGAAGAGCCGAAGGAGTAATCGCAGCACCAGCGCCCATAGCAGTTGTGGCACCAATTGCACCCATGCATCCTGTGAAGAGGAGGAGCATTCCTACGGTGAGAAAAGCTTCCTTCAAGCGTTGCCGCCTCAGTCGTTCTCGCGGTTGGAAGTGAAATAAAAGTTTACTCTATGATCGAACATGGAGCCTTATTCCTTCAAAGCCAAGTTGACTAGTTCACGTGTCACGCCGAGGTATGTCCGATAGTCAAGTGCTTCCTTGATCTCTTTGGGCTTCAGCCTTTTCGAGATGAACTTGTCTTCAAGCAGGAGCTTTGAGAAGGGAATCTTGTTGTCGAAGGCTCTAATCGATATTTTTCTTATCCTCTCGTGAGCATCTTGTCTCGGCACCCCTTTCTCCACGAGCGAGTTCACAATCCGCTCTGCAAGCAAAGCGCCCTGTGACAACTCCAAGTTTCGTTCCATATTCTTCGGCAACACCTCCAAGCCATCAAGGACCCGTGTTACAAGACGAAGCATCTCGTCCACAAGAATGAAAGACATTGGAAAGATGAAACGCTCGCTGGCAGAGTTGGATATGTCCCGCTCGTGCCAGAGAGGAATATTCTCCAGAGCAGGAATAACTAGGCCTCGCATCAGCTTCGCCATGCTTGAGACCCTTTCGCTGAGCTCCGGATTCCTCTTCGATGGTAAAGCCGAGCTTCCGACCTGTTTGTCCCGCTCAAATGGCTCCATCACCTCCGAGATCTCGCTCCTCTGGAGGTTCCGGATCTCCGTCGCGAACTTGTCAAGGCTCGACCCTAGTAGAGAGAGATAGCATACCGTCTCGGCATGGAGATCCCTCTGAATGACCTGCGTAACAAGGCCTGCTGGTTTGAGTCCCAACTTGTTTAGCGCTCTCTCCTGAATCTTCAGCGCGTTTTTCCCAAGCCCAGCACCATTTCCAACTATCCCCAGGATCTTGCCAACAAGAACCCTTTCTTTGACCTGCGTCAGCCTCTCCTGATATCTTCGGACTTCCTCTAGCCAGACCGCGAACTTCAGTCCGAGAGTGATGACACCGGCGTGCCGTCCGTGGGTCCGGCCCACAACCAACAGTGCTCGGTGCTTAGCTACGCGAGAACCAAGGATTTCCTCTAACGCATCGAGTCTCTTCTCGAGGACTGAGAATCCTTCCTTGAACTGGATGCCTGTTGCGGTGTCCTCGATATCGTAGCTGGTCAGACCGAAGTGTACGTACTTGCGCCCATCGCCCGTGCAAGCTTCCGAGAGTGCCACTACCATTGCCATTAGATCGTGACGAATCTCCTTCTCGATCCCTTTGACATGATCCAAGGTCACGATTTTCGTGTTGGCGTTTCGTCGGATTTCTTCCGCCGCCTCCTTCGGTATGTCGCCGACGAAGGCTTGCGCCTCGGCAACCGCCGCCTCCACGTCCAGCCATCGTTGGAGTCTGTTTTCTTCCTCGAAGATTCTCCTCATCTCCGGACTGCCATAACGACCCGTGTCAATTGGAAGAATGGGCAATCTTACCGACTCGAGCAGAGAAACAACTAGTCTATCATATTAAACAACTCCGAAGAAAAATAGAGGAATAATGACGGGCATCTGCGGCCTCATAGGACGAGAATTGGACGATCTCGAATCGAAAGCGAAGAATATCCTCTCCCTAATGCGGAACCGCGGAACAAAATCTCGAACATTATCAGAAAGCGTTGCCGATGGAAAAAAAATCGTGATTGGAATATGCGATCCCACCGGTGCGCAATCGTTCATTCATCAAGCAGTGCCGCTAGCCCTCGACGGGTTTCTTTTTGGCGATGATGCAAGAACCAACAAGGCCGGCCCAGCGGGTCCAAGCCGTCTCATACAGACGCCTGGAGCTTTCTCTTTCTTGACCTCGCTCCAGAATCAACTGATCGCGGGAAGGGACATCATTGGACAGAAACCGCTCTATTTTGGACGGACGCGAGACGGAGCTCTTGCCTTTGCCAGCCTCCGGTCTCCGCTCGTCTCAATTGGCATCCCTGAACCCGAACCCGTTCCTGCAGGCAAGGTGATCGGAGCCACCGCTCGAGGTTACGAGACGCTGAGCGATTACTCGCTCAAACAGCCACCGGAAGAATCGATAGTCGAACCCGATGCAACGCGGAGCTTGGACAAGCTGTTCACAGAGGCGGTCGGAAGAGTTGTGCCGCGAGGTTCCGGGATCGCGTTCTCGGGCGGATTAGACAGCGCCCTCGTTGCCTACGTAGCGAAGCGGTCAGGTCTAGAGCCAGAATTGATCTCGGTGGGGCTGAACGGTCAACAGGAACTTGGCCACGCGGAAAGAACCGCGAAAACTTTCGGACTCCACGTTAATATCAGCGAATTGTCGAGCTCAGAGATTCTCAACTCATTGCCAGATGTCGTCCAGATCATCGAGACCACAGATCCAGTGATTGTCGGGATCTCGGTTCCGATCTATTTTGCCTGTCAAAAAGCGCGCGAGATGGGCCTGAGCTATATCGCGGCTGGCCAGCTCAGCGATGAGCTGTTCGGCGGTTATGGAAAGTTCGAAGAAGTTGCTCTGAGAGACGGGACCGAGAACCTTGGAAGAGAAATGTTCGACAGCCTTGTCGCTGCTTCTGTCAAAGATTTTGATCCCGGAGATAAGCTGGCGGTTGCGGCTGGTCTCGAGCTTTGCTGCCCGTTCGCGTATCTTCCACTTGTCGAGTACGCTTTGAAGCTGCCTTCCGCTCTCCGAGTCAACCTTTCTGATGGAAAGGTGATACGAAAATATATTCTAAGAAAGCTTGCCGCTCACCTGGGACTGCCGGATAGCGTTGTAGACCGGCCGAAAAAGGCTGTGCAATACTCCAGTGGCGTCCAGAAAGTTTTGTTGAAAGAAGCAAAACGGAAGGGAGTGAACCTCGGCAAGATGCTGGAATCCTTCACGAGTTAGTCTGTAAGACTTATCCGATAGGCCACCACTGTAGGCGCAGACTGGAATATTGACGAAAGTAAACCCGGTGCGAGTGGGACATCCTAGATCGTTACTAGCAGGTGGTCTAGGGGTGTTCGCCAGCCTTCTTGCTGTAGGCTGGGCTTTGTTCGGCTACAACCTTTCCTCAACAGTCAATTTTGCGTCAGGTCAATCTGAGAACCTAATGCTCCTCCAGTTCAGCGTCGCGTTCATAGTCTTGATTGGAAGCGGTCTAATGCTAGCTAGGTATACCCGTCTAGGCGGCGCGATCAACATTTTGGGAGGTCTGGCAACCTTCGGCATCGGTGTGCTTTACGCCAGAGTCCTGGAGCAATCAGCCAGAACTGCGAGTCTGCAAGCTATCCCCCTTCGCTTCTCTCAGGTCTACACTGCGCCCCTGGTCGTACCAGTTGACCGTCTGGTCGCAACTCTTCTCGTCGTTCCAGTCTTTCCAATAGCAACTCTCTTGGTTATCAGCGGACTGGGAGCGCTCGCAACCTATCGCATGCACAGGCCTCACCCGATCCCAGTCTCTACACAACAGCAAGTTTCTGTTCAAACAACAAATAAGTAGAAAGTCATTCTACCTATCATAGGACCGCAATGTCAGACCATGCGAATGAATCTCTTGCTCAACCGGCCTCTAAGGTACTGGAGAACGCACCGGCTGAATCCTCGATCGCCAATAGTCATTTCCGATCGAAACTCTCGTTCGAAACTGACCCCTCAGATGTCTACCACGACATCACAAACAAGGTCTCTAGAATACTGGTGATCGATGCAAGAACCCCCGAGGCGCACGCCCGAGGGCATGTTCCAGGAAGCATCAACATGCCCCACCGAACTATCGACTCCTCCACAACCGGTTCCTTGCCCCGAGACAAGGTCATAGTAACTTATTGCGACGGGGTCTTCTGCAACGCCTCCACCAAGGCAGCTGCGAAACTGACGGCTCTCGGCTTCAGAGGGAAGGAGATGCTTGATGGGATGGAAGGCTGGAGAAAAGAAGGCTATCCAATCGAAGAGACGCTCATGCAGATGACCATTCCCACGTCTCAGTAGATCTCTCCTGTATACCTCTCATCGTCATCAGTCTGGACGAGCGATGAGCATAACACAGAAAAGCAGCCGGATTCAATTCCGACCTTAGGGGCCGTCGTCTAGCTTGGTCAAGGGGATTGACCCCGCCCAGAGGATACCAGAGTCCAATCTTGGACGGTGACCCTGGGGCGCTGGCGACTCCGAGCAATCGGGGCCAGAGGTCGTGGGTTCAAATCCCACCGGCCCCACCAATCACCACTGACTATTGCACAAGGTGCTCGCACATCGCTCGAGAAGATTGGAGAAGTGTTGCTCGAATCACTCATCCGGTTGCCCTTTTATAACGAGACGCACTGGTGCATTTTTCTAAGAATATTGGATAGGGTTCATTTTGCATGTGTCAAGGCCGAGCCTTAGAAAACGCGTGGCCTCGTCCTCGGCCGGGAGAACAGTCTCTTTTTTCACCAAGATATTCCTGAGCGGAATCGCTGCTGTAGCGATTGTCGCTTTGATAATCGAGCTACTGACGGGCGGGCTGTCTCCGAACTGTAAGAGTAATCCTCTCGACCCATTGTGTATTCCGGGGTATGCTGTTCGAACGCTTACCCGAATGACAATTGCCTACGCTTTCGCTCTCGGCTTTGCATTGACATATGGAATCGCGACGGCGATGAGCCATCGCGCTTCGCACGTGCTCTTACCCCTCCTCGACATCTTCCAGTCGGTACCTGTTCTTGGAGTCGTGCCGGTAGTATTCCTGATCATCTTGGGAACAGGATCCAATCCCCCTGTATTCAACCAAGAAGTTGCTTCGATCATACTGATCTTTACAGCTATGGCCTGGGCGCCTACCTTCGGGGTCATTGCAGGAATAAACGCGATCCCGACAGACATCAAGGAGGCGGCTCATGCCTACGGAATGCACGGCGCCAGGTATCTGCGCCAGATCGTTCTTCCCGCGGTATTCCCAGAACTCGTTTGGAGTAGCATTCTTGCATGGGGCGGAGGGTGGTATCTTATCCCTGTCGAGGAGCATCTTTCTTTCGGGCAACCTCCCAATCAAACCCAGGTAGACCTTCCCGGGATAGGCAGGTTCATCGCGCTGGCTGCGTTGAAGGCGGACCTTGGATTGGCGCTCTTTGGACTCATTGTGCTCGTGGGAATCATACTTGCAATCGACCGATTGATATGGAAGCCCCTAGGAGTGAGGGCAGAGAAGTACAAGTACGAAACAGTAGCGGCTCCACGGACGACCGCAACACGACAGAGTAGTGTTGTGGCCGGAGTGAGAAGATACGAGGATCGGTTGGTTTCTCCCGTACTCACTTTCTTCAAATCTGAACGGTCTTATGCGGCACGAGTCCTGGAGATCACTCGTCTGAAACGAATACGTCACATAACAGAGAGGTTGAGGTTTCCGGAGCGAATCGGAAGAATCCCGTTATGGGGAAGGATCCTGAGCTACGCGATCTTCGTTGGACTCGTTATCCTGGGTCTCATCGTGACGATTATGTCGCGATCCCAATCCATTGAGAGTGGCATTTCCCTTCTGGCTACTGATGTAACAGCTTTCGAATTGATCGCGATTACACTTCTTTCACTATCGAGGCTGGTCATTGCGTACGTCATTGCCCTCTCGTGGACGCTTGGTGCGGGAATATTGATAGCTAGAAGTCAGAGGCTTTCTAGGCTTCTCGTGCCTATCTTTGATATCGGACAGTCTATCCCTGCGACGGCCCTGTTCCCGCTTGTTGTAATACTACTAGTCGACCCGTTCAAGAACTCGCCCTATCTCGGATTCACACTGAACCTAGCTTCTGTGCTCTTGATTCTCACTGGTATGCAGTGGTATTTGCTGTTCAACATCGTCGGTGCAGTGAACGGTGTCCCGAATGACATTTTGGAGGCGACTGCAGCCTATCGAGTTCGAGGACGACGTTTTGTCAAAGAAATCCTAATCCCGGCATCTTTTCCCGCAATCCTCATCGGAAGCATACAGGCCTGGGGCGGCGGCTGGAACGCCTTGATAGTCTCTGAGTCCATCGGGGCCAATGTTAGTGTCCCGGGATTGGGTTCGTTTCTGGTTCAGGCCTCATCAAGAGAGCCTGCACTAGGAGCTGTTGAGATCTATGCGTCTCTATTGGTCATGACTGCAACTGTTCTTATCATTAACCGGTTGGTCTGGAGACGTTTGCTACGTAAGGCCGACAGGTACAAGTTCGAGGCATAGCAGGATGAGCCAGACATCTGAACCTATTCTCCAAATCAAGGACATTGCAAAGATCTATCCGGGTGAAGGCAAGAGCACCACCGTACTCGACCATATTTCATTTGACGTCTACAAAGAGTTCCTCTGCATTGTCGGGCCTTCAGGCTGCGGCAAGAGCACGCTGCTCCGAATTATTGATGGACTAGATAAACCGACAAGCGGTCAGGTGCTGTTTCACGGCCAAGCAATTACGAGTCCAAGCCCGAAGGTCGGTGTGATCTTCCAGACCTTCGCCCTGATACCTTGGAAAACGGTGCTTGGAAACGTTTTGATGGCGATCTCATCGGCATCGATTCAGAAAGAGGAGCAGCTGAAGATCGCACAGAAGTATATTCAGGATGTTGGCTTGGAGGGGTTCGAGTCTTCCTATCCGAAGGAGTTGTCAGGTGGGATGAAGCAGCGGGTCGGGATTGCCCGTGCTCTCGCGCTCCAGCCGGAGGTGTTGTTGATGGACGAGCCGTTCTCAAGCCTCGACGCGTTGACAGCCGAGAACTTACGGCGCGAGGTCGTGGATATTTGGAGGGACCCGGCCTACCCTACTGGTTCGGTGATCATGGTTACCCACAATGTTCAGGAGGCTGTGGAGATGGCTGACCGGGTGATCGTGTTGAGCGCGAGGCCCGCGAAGATAGTTGATGATGTCAAGATTGATCTTGAGCGGCCGAGAAGCCCTAGGGACCCGGTTCTATATGATCTTGCGGACCGGATAATCTCGAAGATCAGCTAGTGAGTGTGGGTTTTCGGTAGCAACCGTTCCGATTGTCCGTCGTAGCCGAATAGGCCTGTGAAGACGCCCCAGCTGATGAGTATGCTGATCAGTGCTGGGATGTCGAGAGTTGGGCCGTACTTGGAGCTTACGAAGCGGGCGAGGCTGAAACGCGTGACCTGTCCTTGTTCCTTGAGTAGTTTTGCGATATCAGAGAAGGGTTCGAGTGTTTCCAGTCGCTGGTGGACGAGTTTTTTCCGTTCCGCTATCTTGCTGTTGAGGGCCTTGGTGCCGAGCTCTGTCAGGGAGATCTCGCCTTGCTGGACACCGACAAGACCGAGATACTCCGCGGTGTCTATAATCGGGAGTAGCTCGTCAAGATCGATGCGAAGATCGATCGTCAGGTTGGCAATGTCCGTTTTTCCATTGTACGCTTTTAAGAGATCGAGCAGACCGAAGACGCGGTTTACGCCGGCGGTAGGGAGCATTCTCGTTACGGGATTCGCTTGGACCTGACTGGGGTTAAAGAACTTTGGATACCCCAGATGGATCGTTTGCCTATCAGTTCAGCAGTTTCGACAATATCTTGATCCCGTCTACCTGGTTTGGTACGCTTGCTCTTCCATCTGGACTAGGCACGGCGACGATGTAGGAGACTCCGAGCTGTTCTAGACTCGATAGTATCCGTTTGTTCTGAGCTTGGTTTCCAGAGAGCATTATTCGTCTTTCCCCTTGGGCCGACTTGTATTCTGATTGTTCGGCCCTCGTGTTTATCGCAATTCGTACGCAGATCTCCTTGGTCTTTGCATTTGGCGAGGTTTCTCTGAAATCCGAGACGAGTTTTGTGAATTGGTCGACGGGTTGGACGTTTGGATGCCAGGCGTCGCCGAGGGTTGCGGCCCGTTTCATGGCAGCCTTGCTAGTTCCTCCAATCCACATCGTTAGATTCCTCTGTAGAGGGGGCGGTTCGAAGACGGCGTCGCTGAATTCGATCCCAAGGATACGACTCTTGAAGCTCGTCTCTCCTTTCCAGAGCGCTCGTATCAGTCGAATAGACGCGTCGAGCCTCTTGCCTCTGTTGTGGAAGTTTGAGCCTAGGTGGGCGAACTCTTTCTCGTTCCAGCCCGCGCTCGTTGCCAGAATTAGCCTGCCGTGGCTAAGGTTGTCTACTGTCGCGAGCTGTTTTGCGACAACGAGGGGATTTCGCATTGCAGTGATGAGAGATGAGATTCCTAACTTCACGCTGTCAGTAATTGCTGCAAGATAGGCGAGCGTAGTTATGCTGTCGAGGATTCTCTCATAGGGTGTTCCACTGTTCCTGGGCATCAGTATATGGTCGGTGGTCCAGAGGGAGTCACAGCCAGCGCGTTCAGCCTCCAGAGTTAAGGTACGCAGCGCTTCAGCCGAGGGTGATTCGCCGTAGTTTGGGACACATACGCCGAATTTCATATCGTGCGCATTATGCGGCTTGTTGATAACATTCTTCTAAATTCGCGAAAGCGGACCCTGCGCTAGACCTCAATGGTGTTGGTTCAACATTTTTATCGCCCACCCAGACCAGTGAACGTTTCCCAAGCTTGTATGCAGTGGAAACGCTAAACCTCTCGAAGAGGTACGGTAAGACTGACGCCCTTCGCGGCTTGAACTTCACGGTCAACGAGGGCGAGATAATGGTAATTCTAGGCCCGAACGGCTCGGGAAAAACCACTCTCCTGATGATCCTCTGCACGATTCTGAAGCCGACATCAGGCACTGCAAGAGTTGTTGGTATTGATGTTGTAGAGGAGGGGACCAAGGTTCGAGAGGTTATGGGAATAGCCTTTCAGGAAGCGAGAGGTTTCTGGCGCCACAAGCCCTCGTCCATTCTGAAGTTTCACGCTTCAATGTTCGACATCGACCCTGCGAAGCGGCAGGATCTGATCGAACGCACAATGAAGGACTTGGAACTGTGGGAGTCCCGTGACAAGATGTTCATGCACCTGTCAGGGGGGCAGGCGAAAAGGCTAGAGACGGCGAAGGTTCTGATCCAGCAACCGAAGCTTGCGATTTTCGACGAGCCTACGAGCCAAGTGGATCTGCGCGGTAAGAGGAAGATCTGGGACAAGATCCGCGAGCTACGGGACCAAGGGTCCACGATCATAGTTGCGACGAACGAGGTTCGAGAGGCTGAGTACCTTGCCGACAGGGTGACGATATTGCACCAAGGCCAACGTGTTGTTTGTGATACTATTCCGAAGCTGAAGGACGCGATTGCCGGCGGAGATATTGTCGAGGTGGACTTCGAAGACCCTGTTTCAGGAAAGCTAGTGGACGACCTCAATGGACTCGGCGGCGATGTTTCGTTGTTATCGGATGGTAATCAGTTGCGGGCGAAGGTTTCGAGAGCGGAAGACTGGGTTCCAAAGATGACCTCGGCTAGCTACGTGGCCGGTGCTAAGATCGCATCAATCAGGATTACCGAGCCCTCTCTCGATGACGTCTTCCTGCACTTTACCGGGAAAGCTCTGGCGGACCAGCCATGAACCGCGTGCTGACTCTCGCCGCGTACAACATCAGGATTCTCTTATCGGAGAGAACCTGGTTCGTTCTAGCATGGGCCCTGTTCGGACTACAGATAGCCGTCTACGGGTCCCTGATGTCAAAACTTGTATCGACCGCGGTCCCGAACTACCTGTTCTTCTACGCAGTCGGGCTAATGGTCATCACAGTATTCGACTCGGGAGCTGATGTGGGTCGACATTTCGTCGAGCACGCGCACGAAGGAGAACTGCCCTACTTCCTCTCTCTACCAGTCTCGCGCGGAGGGTTCCTGGCTGCCCAGGCGATCTACGGGGTTGCGAATACGATGATCAAGGTTCTGCCGCCCCTTATCGGGGTCCTTTGGTTTGTTGGCGATCTTACAATTCAAGGAGCCGTTTTCGCGTTGATATCGATGTTTCTACTCGGACTGGGAATCACCGGGATAATGGTGTCGATGTCGTTCATCGCATTCAAATCCGTGGATATCTACAGCGCGTTCCTCGCCGGGCTATCGGCATTGATCGTCCGATTCAGCACCGTCTTCTACCCACTAATCTTCATGCCCAGCTTCTACTCACCAGTCTCCGTGTTCAGTCCCCTGACTTATGGTGCTGACCTGACAAGATGGGTCTTAGGCTTCGACCCGAAATTCCTCCTCAACCCAATCCTGGCCGCAGGGGTCGTCACCGGAGTGGCAGTCGGAACCCTCTCCTTGAGCGCAAGAATAGTCGACAAGGTCATCGAAGGCGTGAAAGCAGCATGAGCCAACTCTCACGACTCGTACATATCGCACGGACAGATTTCTCATATTTCTTCCGAACCAAATGGTTGATGGCGGTCCTGATCAGCCTCAGCCTCTCAGACATGCTCGTCGTGGGACTTGTATACGGAAGGCTTATCCCCACCAAATTCGCGGGTCTTACCTATTTTCAGTTCCTCGTCCCCGGGATCGTCGTAGTCGGGCTGTTTTCTGCCGCAACCGACACCGGCCGACGAATCTGGCTCGCGCTTCGGGAAGGAGTCGTGCAGTATTACCTTACACTTCCGATCCGTACTGGGGGGTTAGTTGGAGCTTACATCATATCCGGAGGCCTCGGCGGAATAGTATACTCTGGCGCGCTTCTAGTCATAGCCTATGTTGCGCTCTCGTTCCTGGGACCGACGGCAATACCCGTTCAGGGAATATTGTACGCTCTCGTACTCATTCCCTTCCTATTCGTCCTCGCGACAGGGATCGCGGGCCTGGCAGCTTTCTTCGCCAGTGTGTCCCGAAGAGGGGAGATGTACTGGGTCTACGCGCAAGCACTCCAAGTATCAATGGTCACAATCAGTACAGTATTCTACCCTGCACAAACCATAGCCCGATATCTTCCAGCCCCAATAGCCACGATCGCGGAATACAATCCTCTCAGCCTTGCAGCCGGCATCCTTCGAGACTCCGCCTTCGCGGGAAACCCTCTCGATACCAGTGCTCTAACAAATCTTCTCGCCACCTCGCTTCCGCTCGCCGCACTCGGAGCATTTGCATACTGGATCATTCTCCGAACCATTAGACTCAAAGGCAAACCCTGAAAATGACCGAGACATCGATCGTCGAAAAACCATCAGGCGTTTCCCTGAGATCGTTCTCTCGCGGTGAAGAGTCGACATTACTAGACATTCTGAAAGATGCCTTCGGCAGCTTTGCAGATGTTCCGCGGACAAGGGCGGCCCTATCCTCACGGCGATTCGACGCTGACGGATGCTCCGTTGCCGAAGAGAATGAAGCACCAATCGGATGGGTGGCAGCGACTCGTCTTCCCCGAGACAATTGGTTCGTGATAAGATATCTCAGCATCAGACGCGCAAGATCCAAACCGCAATCGCTGAAAGACTTCTCACCAAAGCGATTACTCATGTGGAGTCGAAGGGACCAGAATTCCTGAGAGCCACCACTCCCGCCGTTCGGCCTTACGTAGAGGTGTACCGGAAATTGGGCTTCAAGCCGCTACGGCGAGATTTTCGAATCAGCTGGCAAATAGAGGACGTGCCGCATACTGGAGACTCTCGGCTTGAAACCGAGGAGGTCTTAGACGAGACGATGGATAGTGCCAGCAGCTTGTTCGTCCGGGCATTAAGTCCTTACTGGGACTGGCGGACGGAGGAAGAAGGTGGCAATGCCACCGTGGCCGAATCATTCAAAGAAGATCGGTCTCGTGGAGCTAGGCGGATTCTTGCTAGCTTGAACAAGGAATCTGTGGGGTTAGTAGGGATTATTCCTGACTTTTATGAGCCAGGGGTGGCTTGGTTCAGAGGAGCATTTGTTCTTCCAGAGCATCGGGGAAAGGGAATCGGCTCCGCTTTGATGTCAGAGATCTCAAAATTTGCGAAGATCCTGGGGCAAAGAAAGATGGTTGTTTACACGTTCTCCTATTTGGACAGTCTAGCTCCTGGAGCCGTGCTCTACCTCAAGTCTGGTGGCAAGATAGAGGCGGAGTACTTGCAGCTCGCTAGAATGTGAGCTTCGACTGTTTCGGGAAAGTAATGCATAACCCGAATATAGTAAACTGAACATCTCTACGCTTGGCGGGCCTGCTGGCATCGTTGGAACCGTGGGATGTGACGATCATTGGTGGAGGAATCCTCGGGACCTCTCTTTCCTACTGGCTGGCGAACCAGTATGAAGGCCGAATCGCCGTCATTGAGAAGGAGCAACAGGTGGCAGTCCATACTTCCAAGAGGAATACCGGAGTCATCCACCGCCCCTTCTACTTGGACCCGGTCAATCGGCGAGTCTTCGCCAGGGCGTCCCAAGCAGCATACGGGATGTGGAAATCATACGCGAAGGAGCGGGGCCTTCCCTGGTCGCCGGTGACAACATTCGAGGTGGCGACGCGAGAAGCCGATGTGAAGCGGGTGGAGAAGTACTACCACTGGGGCTTGGAGAACGGGATGGGAGAGGATGAGCTAGAACTTCTGACGGCAGAGGAGGTGCGCAAGCTTGAGCCCCATGTGAAGTCTCACGGAGCAATATGGTCGAAAACTGATACTTCCGTTGATTATCCCTCGTTCACGCGTGCCCTGCAGGCGGACGCGGAACGGGAAGGGGTCAGGTTCATTTTCGGTTTCGAGGTCAAGGCGATTGGAGTAGCCAAGGATCTCTTGGAGATTCAATCGAAAAATGGCGGCGAGGCGATACGAACCCGGTTTCTCGTAAACTGCGCGGGAGGAAACTCCATGCGGATCGCACACATGCTGGGCCTCGGAAGAGAATACGCCGACCTCAACTTCCGAGGAGAATATTGGGAAGTAGGACAACAATGGGCATACCTAGCCTCGAGAAATATCTACACTGTAGCACAGCACCCCGAGTTGCCCTTTCTGGATCCGCACTGGATATGCCGTGCTGATGGGCGTCGGGAGATAGGCCCCAACGCCGTCCCAGTAGCCGGACCGTATACCTACACGGGCTTTTTCAAGAACCCGATACAAGCGTTGGAGAAGATTCTAGAACCGCCGATGATGAACAAGATCGCCCTTCTATACAACAAGGACTTCCTGACACTCGCCGGAGAAGAATGGAAATCGTCCATCTTCAAATCAGAAATGGCGAGAAGAGCGCAAGAGTTCATTCCAGAACTCAAACTAGATTACTTGGTGAGACCTGGCATTGCAGGTGTCCGTGCGCAAATAATAGATCGAAATGGGACCTTCATAAAAGAAGCCATCGAGATCAAAGGCCCATTGTCGTACCACATTACCAACTATAACTCCCCGGGAGCGACTGGGTCTCCCGCCTACGCCGCTTGGCTGGTTGAGAAGCTGGGTTCCCTAGGCTACTTGGATCTTAGAAGGAGATCCTCTGCAATATCCAAGGCACCATGGGATTATGACTCGATCACCAGTATGGTGAGCGACTCACCAAGGATCTTGGCCTAAGAAAGGCGGTTGAGCTTCTTGTTCAATAACTTTGTCTCACTCAAGGTATGGAATATCTGAAGTTCTTCCAGATCCCGGTCGCGCCTTGACCGTGGACTGACACGCTTCCCTTCTCGGGATCGACAGGCTTGAGTGTGAAGAGTCCCCAGCCCACGGTAATGTCCTTGGGGACGACCGGAAGGCTCTCTGTCTTGAAGAACGTTTTTCCATCGACAATCCATTCCGCTCGCTTCTTCTGCGCGTCTATTCTGACCGTGTAGTGGTGCATCATTTCGGGTTTCGTACGGACCCCGGAAAATGGTGCCTCAATGACATAGGTGAACGCCGTCTTCTCATCAGTCACGCCAGGGATCAGGAGTCTCTCGTAGATTGCTCCTATCTTTTTTCCAGTCGTGATGAAGTCGAATATCATGCCGGTTGAAAGGTCCATGACGTTGAAGCCTGCAAAGGCGTCCTGCAGATCCTCCGCATTGCTACGATAGGTCTCGGCGCCCATATCAGCCTCGAAAACCGTTACCTGATCATGTGATACTGGAAAGGTCCTCGTGGACGCGTACAGTTGCTTCGGATCGTCGAACATATGGATCTTGTCGTGCTTCCGCGTGAAGGGATCCACTGTCAGCGCTAGCCCGCCACTCTTGGATGTGATCCTAGCTTTTGGTTCTTCCCAGACCCAGTTTTCGCCGTTGCCCATAGGGAAGCTGAGGATCTTCCATTTCGAAGGGTCAACATGCCCCTTCGACATGTCATCGTAAAGATTAGTCTCCGTCTTCAACAAGGCTGTCTCATTCCCGTGTTGGGCTGGGCACTGGATTTAATTCTTCCGAAAATGCTTCACACTTTAGTACGAGACACTCTAGATCGAGATAAGACCTTTCTCTTCAGCTCGGTTCCACACACTCTACATGTCTTTTCTGGTCCCGTGAATCTTCGATGGCAGGCGGGGCAGTACATTATCCAGTCAAACTTGTGAGCAATTCCAAAATTGGCCAGGGATCCATAGCTGAGATGAAGATGCTCAGCCATGTTCTGTACTGCGTAGTCGTCGCTGACTATCACAGGGTCTTGTCCATCTTGTTTCAGGTCCAGAGCCAGAGCGACAACCTCTCGATCAGCTTGTGAAACGTGGCCCTTCTCACCCGCTTTCGCGCTTACTGTCTCCACAGATTCCAAGGCACGGAGAGATGGCGTCTTGATTATCACCTTGCCCTTCTCCTTGTTCACATGAAATCGTAGCTGAGTCATCGTCCCCCTCAACAGCTCATCTTCTACAGCCGGGACCGTATACACCTCTCCTGGCCGAGTTGGGTTAAAGCCCATGATGAACGCTGACGTATCCAAGACGAGCACCTTCAACCGTTTTCCCTTTCGGAGGACAGTCTTCTGAGACTCCTCTGGAGAAATGAGTCGCCGAACCTGACGAAAAATGTGCTGTTGCCGGATTTTCTGAACGATAACGATTGCCCGATCCCAATCTGCCGCTCAAGGCGGCCGTCTATCACCAGGTTAGCGCTTGGACCCGGTTCTACCACGCGCAGCTGTACGCCCGCCTTCACCGGTACAACGATAGACTTGACCGGCTGGAGAGGAGCAATAAGTGTTAGCGATAGGCTATCCATCGAGGTTTCGAGAACTGGTCCTCCTGCCGAGAAGGAGTGGGCTGTGGATCCTGTTGGAGTGGAGACGATAATTCCGTCCGCCCTCGCCTGGAAAACTTGTTTGCCCCTGAGGGTTAGGTTCAGGTTGAGCATTTTCGCTGGAATAGTGGGAAGAAGAAGTGCCTCGTTGAGAGCTTCACCTAAGAGTCGATTCTGGAGAAGCACTGAGAGCTTCCATTGCTGCTCTAACTCGTAGTCGCCTTTCTCCCACTTGGTGAAAGCGGCCTCGAACTCGGAAGGCTCGACCTCGGTGAGATAGCCCCTACGGCCCATGTTTACTGCAAGTATCGCGGTCTTTGGTTTCAACATCTCTTTAGCGGCTTTCAGTACTGTCCCATCTCCTCCCAGTGTCACAAGAAGCTCGATCTCCATTCGCCTGAGGGGCTTGCCACCTGCAATCTTAGCCGATCTTCCTATTTCTTCGTCGGGAACTGATCTGAAGCCGTGCTGTTCGATAATTTTGTGAATTTTCCTAGCCTCGGTGAGAATTTCTTTCGAGCCTTTCTTGGCTAAGATGCCGACCACCTTGGGCATGGCGATTCAGATTGTGGAGAGTTGGAATGGACCAGTTGAAAAGAATTCTCTAGGGCCGCTGAATCAGGGGTACGAAACACCCGAACCGTAAAATGGATTCTTCCATGATTTGAAATAGCACGCAAAGACTGAACGAGTACTAGAGACTAAAAGACGAGAAGAGCGAGCATCGTCGATGCTTTAGTGAATGTTAGCCCGCAAATCTTCTTTAGTCGCTTTTGTCGTCTTCGACTAACATGAAAATCGAGACTACTGCTGTCCACGCTGGCGCTGACATAGACCCAAGCACTGGAGCGATTGCTCCGCCTATTCACCTCTCAACCACTTTCGAGCACGGGCCTGCCAGCGAGGAGATCCATGGCTACTCGTATATCCGGGAGAAGAACCCGACCCAGTCTCGGCTAGAAGAAGCCCTGGCACAGCTGGATAGCGGCGAGGGTGCTGTAGCCTTCGCGTCGGGAATGGCAGCCGGGGTTGCGGTTGTACAAACTTTGCCCCCAGGGTCTCATGTCATCTTTCCAGACGATATCTACGTCACGTTTCGACGTCTTGCTCGAGACTTCCTACCGAACTGGAACCTTCAGTCCACAGTGGTTAACATGCAAGACCCTGCGAAGCTGAGCAAGGCCATTCGTCCAAACACGAAACTCATCTGGGTTGAGACTCCCTCTAATCCTCTTCTGAAAATTTCAGATATCAGGGCCATCTCAGAAATTGCTCATGCTTCAAAAGCAATGGTCTTGGTTGACAACACCTTTGCAACTCCTATAATACAACGTCCCCTCGAACTGGGCGCTGACATTGTCCTGTACTCCACAACAAAGTACTTTGGTGGTCATAGCGATGTTCAAGGTGGAGCATTAGTGCTCGGCAACAAAAACCCCATATTCGATAAACTGTTGAGAATACGTCAAGTTCTGGGCTCCGTATCCTCCCCCTTCAATGCTTGGCTTGTTCTAAGGGGACTACGAACCCTACCTTGCAGAATGGAAAGACACACATCAAACGCAGCTGCGATCGCCACCGCTCTCGAAGATGTGCCTGCAGTCGAGGAGGTGTTCTATCCAGGCCTACCTACCCACAAAGAACACGAGATTGCTAAGCGACAGATGAGATACTTCGGTGGGATGCTGTCTTTCCAAGTTAGAGGGGGACAAGATCAAGCGACAATGGTCGCGTCGAAAGTCAAACTCTTCCTGAACGCAACGAGTCTTGGGGGAACCGAAAGCCTCATCGAACATCGCGCATCGAGCGAAGGAGAATTTTCAACTGCACAACCTAACCTGCTACGTCTATCCGTGGGTATTGAACACCCTGACGACCTGATAGAGGACCTCCTCCAGGCATTGAAGTAAGGCGCGTGTCTTGCAAAGTCTTGTTAGAACCCAACTACCCCGGCAATTTCTCCACATCTGTTTTGGACCTCCTGCACAATCCCGAATGTACGAGCCAACAGATCGGCCCATCTGAAAATTGTCTGAGACAAGGCCAAGTTCCCCGAGAACCATGACAAATCTTAACATCGTCATCAAGCTTTTAGATGAAGTCCTAGAGGGCTGACCGTCAGGACGCAATTTCATGAGCAAGCCGGTCGAAGTTGGCAGTTTGAAGATTGGCCAGTACGTCCTCATTGATGGTGAACCGTGCAGGATCGTAGAGTTCGAGAAATCCAAGCCCGGCAAGCACGGCTCCGCAAAGGCACGGATCGTTGCGATAAGCGCGTTCACAGGCCAGAAGAAGAACCTCATCAGCCCTGTTGACGGCAAAGCCGAGGTCCCTCTCATAGACAAGCGAACAGGACAGGTTCTTTCCATCTCCGGAAATCTTCTCCAAGTGATGGACATGGAGAATTATCAGACATTCGAGACACCCATGCCGGACGATGAGGACTTGAAGAAACAAATGACTTCCGGAATCGAAGTCGAGTACTGGAGCGTCATGGGACGGAACATGGTCGTCCGCCGAAAGGGCTGAGCAATCCATCACGAGTAAAAGTCCTTCAAGAGTAAAACACCTACGGCTCTGGCCGGGAATGACGGCCGGCGCTCTCGTCCGAGAGATGAACGCAACCGGGGTCCTAGGGGGAGGCCGAATCGGGGCGGCCACCGATGTTGTCGAAGAAATGTTCAGAGGACCAGACTTCACAAATTTCCTAACGCTCGCAGGGCCGATGGTTCCGTCAGGGTTTCGGTTGCTCATTGGAGATTTGATCGATCGAGGGTTTCTCGATGCGATCGTAACCACGGGGGCGAACTTAACCCATGATGTGATCGAGTCGCTGGGTTTGCATCATTATCAAGGGACGTTCCAGGTCGACGATCGTCTGCTGATCAGGAAAGGGTACAGTCGAATCGCGGACATCTTTGTCAAAGAAGAATCATTCCAGATCTTAGACAAGACGGTCAGAAAGTTGCTTGGAAAGATTCCAACTGACCAGAGGCGAGGGGTCGCAGTCTCAGACATTCTCCAGAAAATCGGCCTCCTCCTGCAAGACAAAGATTCGATTCTTTACAAGGCTGCCCGTAACAAGGTTAAGGTCTTCTCGCCAGGTCTGCTGGACTCGATCCTTGGTCTCAGCCTTTGGAGTTTCTCTCAGACAGAATTGCTACAGTTGAACCCGATGGCGGATGTGACTAATATGATAGAAATGGCGATCACCTCGAAAAAGCTCGGGGTCTTGATTCTGGGCGGAGGATTGCCCAAGCACCACACTCTCTTGGCGAGTGTTCTGCGAGAGGGGTTTGATGCAGCGGTTCAGATAACCGCAGATAGACCCGAGCCAGGAGGATTGAGCGGAGCTCCTTTAGCTGAGTCAATCAGCTGGAGGAAAATCCGGAAAGGAGGAAGGTTCGTCGACGTATACGGTGATGCAACTGTCTGCTTCCCACTGATAATCGCGGCTGTTCTCGGGAAGGTTAAGAAGCGCGTGAGAACGTTGAGAGAGTAGTCTTGGAAACAGTTGGCCGTTCTCTCACGGACGCAGTCCGCAAGCTCTTGCGGATGCCGAACGTCGACGAGAAGGCGATCAAGGAGCTTGTGAAAGATCTCCAGAGGACACTATTGCAGGCGGACGTGAACGTCGAACTTGTCCTCCAACTATCCAGGGCCGTCGAAGATCGTTCGCTGAAGGAAAAGCTTCCTCCGGGAATCACCAGACGCGAGCATGTTGTCAAAGTGCTATACGAAGAAATGACAAAGTTTGTCGGCCAAGATCCCGCTAAAGTCGAGGTCCAACCGGGCGTGTTTCGCAAGCTCATGCTCGTCGGGATTCAGGGAACCGGGAAGACAACTAGCTCCGTGAAGCTAGCACGGTTTTTCCAGAAGAGAGGATTGAGGGTAGGCGTCGTTGGCGCCGATACTCACCGTCCTGGCGCGCTGGAACAACTCAAGCAGTTAGCGGCCACAGTGGAAATTCCGGTCTACGGCGAGCCGGGCACCAAGAAGCCAGAGGACATCGCGAAGCACGGTCTCGAACACTATCGGAAGGAGAAGACTGACTTGGTGATCATCGATACTGCGGGGCGACACCGGAATGAGCGGGACCTGATGGACGAGATGAAGAGAATTGCCTCTGCCGTGAAGCCCGACGAGATCGTGCTCGCAATCGATGCGACGATTGGACAGCAGGCGATTACTCAAGCCCGCGCGTTCCACGAAGCAACACCTGTCGGGTCGGTGCTATTGACAAAGATGGACGGGTCCGCCAAGGGAGGAGGAGCGCTTTCGGCCGTCGCAGGAACCGGTTCGAAGGTCAAATTCATCGGAACAGGAGAACGAGTTGAGGATTTGGAGCAGTTCGTCCCTACAGATTTTGTGGGACGGCTATTGGGAATGGGCGATCTCAACGCGCTTCTGGAGAAAGTGAAGGAGGCTGAGGTGCAAGTTCCTGAGGCGAAGGTGAAACAGTTCATGGAGGGTCGTTTTACTCTGAAGGACATGTATGATCAAATGGAGAACCTTCGGAAGATGGGGCCGTTGAGAAAAGTTCTGCAGATGATTCCTGGGGGGGTAAGTCTTCCCGAGGAGCAGTTAGGAGTGGCGGAAGAGAAGATGAAAGCGTGGAGGGTCATTATTCAGTCTATGACGAAGAAAGAGTTGGAAGAGCCTCGGCTCGTAGACAGTTCCAGGTCGAAGAGGATTGCGCGAGGTGCAGGTCGGCCCGAGCGCGAGGTGCGCGAATTGGTTAACCAGTATTTTACGATGCGGAAGATGATGAAACAGATGAAACGACGCGGGCCGATGATGAAAGGCATGCCTTTCATGAAGAAGTAATTCTAAGGGGTTCTCTTACCCAGAGCGTATCACAGAAATCGGAAAAACTTCAGGGTTTGCGGTGATCGTGGAGTTCGATCACGTTTCCCCAAGGGTCCGTTAATGTGCCTGAGTTCTTGCCCTTTCGTTTGATGGAATATCCTTTCTTCTCCAACTGGTCAGCGGCCTCTTCGAAGCTGATGATGTGAAGGTTGATCGGACTAACATCCGCGCCTCGGAGAACTAGGGGTGTGATCTTCGGAGTCTTGTAGAGCGTCAGCTCACCTAGCTTTGTCGCGATGACGCTCCACTCAGGTGAGTGCTCTTTGAGTTCGAATCCGAGCGTGTCGCAGTATAGTTCGACTGCCTTGTCCATGTCTCCAACTTGAAGGATGATGTGACCGATGTCGCTAACGAGTTTGGCCAAGTCTTAGTCCTCCGGGCGGGTAGAGGAACGCGTTTGGTTTTTGTGTTCAAGCTCTTTCTTGAGTTTGTTCTCTCCCTTCTCGACGTAGGCGAATCCCTCCTTCAGTATGGAGCCGAATAAGGGTCCGAACGTGAAGGTTATTGCTGATATTGCCGCGCCGATCGAGAAGAAGGCCATGACGGAGGCGAAGATTTTCCCTCCTACCGTCACGGGTGCTTGTGCTGGGCCCTCGGCCGTTGCTAAAAGGGACATGAAATATAATGAAGTCACAGGGTCCCAGCCCTCCAGCGCCATCATCCCAATGGTTCCAATGGCCATCACAACGGCCAGAATCATGATTGAGATGAAGGCTCTCTTCTTGAACGGAGAAAGAGGATGCCGGACGATTCTAGCGATTCCTCTTTCATTCATGAGTAACCAATGACCCTTGAAGGATGGCACCTTAGCTCTTTCTATTAACAAAACTGCGCGATTGAGAGCATCGTTGTAGTCTTGGCCCAAGGTCCGCAGGCCTTTGGTTTCGATCGCTGCCCAACAGCAAATTTCGAATCCCTTATGAAACAGCCAAAACAAGTTCTCTTCCGTGTCTAAGAAAATTACAACGACTCTAGAGAACGCTAGACGTCTCGCAGTTGCCAAACAGCATCTCGCTGGAAAGAGGCCCAGCAAACCGGACTCCGATGACATTCTGAGAGTGACACGAGACATGGGTTGCCTCCAGCTTGATCCGATCAGCACGGTTGCTCCTAGTCATCTCATCGTTCTCTGGAGCAGACTCGGAAACTTCGACAGAACCGACTTGGACAATTTGTTGTGGCGTGACAAGAAGCTCTTCGAATACTGGGCCCACCAAGCATCAATAGTCTTGATGGAAGACTATCCTCTCTGCTATTCTCTCATGCGAAGATATCCTGACGTGCTCGTACGTCCAGGATCGGTTTGGCGACAAAGAATCGACAAATGGCTGAATGCGAACACGAGGCTGAGAGATCATATTTTGAGCGAGCTTAGAAAG
Organism: Candidatus Bathyarchaeota archaeon; assembly: GCA_005882895.1. Taxonomy (GTDB): domain Archaea; phylum Thermoproteota; class Bathyarchaeia; order 40CM-2-53-6; family 40CM-2-53-6; genus 40CM-2-53-6. Next base: position 23,159 of record VBBD01000024.1, read on the forward strand.
AAAGGCCCTCTCCTCTCTCGCCAGTTTGAGGACAAGACCAGGGTAAAGCGTAGTTTTGGCTGGAGTAGCTGGGGAGATGTCTCTCGGATGATGTTCCACCTTTTTTTGAGGGGAGAAGTAATGGTAGTTGGCCGTCAGGGTAAACAGAAACTCTACGGTCTCTCGGAAAATTTCCTGCCGTCCTGGGTTTCAAAGAAGGAATTGTCGGCGGATGAGGTCGAGTACCTTTCGGCCCAGAGATCACTACGCGCCCTCGGAATCGCAAATTCGTCCGAGATAAGCTGGCACTTTTTCCGGAACCGATACCCAAACCTGAAAGCAACCATGAAACAATTAGTGGCGGACGAAAAGATCATTCCAGTCGATATCACGGATGGACCGGTCGGGAAGGGCGAACGGTACATTCACTCGAAAGACATCGCCTTACTAAGCGAGTTGGATTCAAACAAGTGGGAGCCACGGGTCTCGTTGCTCTCCCCTTTCGACAATCTGTTCTGCGACAGGGCCAGAACCAAGCTTCTGTTCAATTTCGACTACACAATCGAAATCTATACTCCCCCAAGCAAACGCAAGTACGGGTACTACGTCCTCCCGATACTGTCCGGCGACAAATTCATCGGGCGTCTAGATCCGCTCATGGACCGGAAAAACGGGAAACTAATCATCAAGGCAGTCCACGCTGAACCACACGCGCCCAAGGACAAGGATACCTCAAGAGAAATTCGAGATAGCGTGAAACAGCTTTCAGAGTTTCTCGGAGCGAAAGAAGTAGTCTATTCACGCAAAGTGCCGAAGTATTGGCAAGCCCATCTTCACTAGTCTCAGACACATACTGGATCGTAGGACCGAGCGGACGCAAGTATCGAATCTCGATATTCTCGGATTTTGTAATCACGGAGCCTTCTGTAACCTACTTGCTGTTTCTAGGAAAACGATTTGAATAAATCGCCGGAATCACCATTACCTGTTTCGAGGATCCTTCTGAAGAAGGCGAGCCTCGTGTCGAGAACATCACCATCACAACATTCCTCCCGAGCCACAATACTCTCGCAGGCCGTTACCGAAGCGTCAAGCCATTCAATAAGTCCACATGAGAATTACGTGGAGCAGTTCCTCGCGAAGTTTCCAGACTATAGGAAAGCCCTGTGGTTGGCTGCCCGAAGCGAGGAAGAGGGACTAGGAAACCCGTCTTATCAGGGATGGCAGTGGAGCGATGTCGAGATGCACCCCACCCGGGTCCTGAAGCTTGTGATAGAAGGAATCGCCAAAATCAGCTTGAGAACTAGGCGGGCTACGTATTATCTTCTGAAAGAGCCGGACTTGGTAAAGACGGTCCTCAAGAGCTCAGTTCTCAAGAAATAGTCAGAAACGCGTCTCCCCGAACATGCGAGGGGTCAGACTCGAAGGTTATTCTGAGAGTCTCGCTATTTTCAGCATCTTGGCAAAGTCTTCCAAGCCACTCGCATAATTTCCGTCTTCACCATTCCAAACCGAGCGTTTGCTCAATAGGAGCTCTTTCGCGTCCCGAAGGGGAATCCCACAATATACGAGGTAGGCGGCGGCGCACGTTGGGCTCCTGCCGAGCCCCATCTTGCAATGAAGGTAGACTTTTCTTCCTCCACGGATGTGTTGTTCAATGAGTCGGGAGACGAGTCGGAGCTGGCTTACCGGAACCGCGGAAAAGGTTTCTTCGACCTTTGGGGTCCGATCTTCGTATTGCAAGCCGAGTTTCTTGGACCACTCCTCCTCCCATGGATTTCTCGTAAGGTCGACAATCACAGCCTTACCTACGCTTTGTTTCTTGATTTCTTCTAGGTCTGCTAGTGTAGGGGCTGCGCCTACCCACAATTCGTTAGCCAAGATCTCGGTGAAGTCCAACCGGTCTTTCGCCACTTTATGGTGAGCGGTCAATGAGGAGAGTCATCCTAGTCTCCTCGCGGAGGCTCGCCAGTCGACAACTGCTCTAGCTGAGTTTCTTTGGGTCGAATTTGTTGCCGAATTTGTCGATGAACGCAAGTTCCGAAATTGGCATACGATCCTTCTTCCCAACTATCTTCTTGACGGGATAGCCAAAACCTACCACCATAGTTGGCTTGATGTCGGCTGGGAAACCAAAATCCCTTCGCATTGCCTCTTCCTTAATTCCCGTGTAGACTCCGGAGATAACTCCGCTGTTCCAGGCGGAGAGCTGCATTTGTTGTACTGCGCGTCCCGTATCGATGAGGTGGAACCCTATTTTGGGGTCTGTCAGGACGATAACTGCAAAGTCTGCGCCGGCGACCCAAGGACCGCTTGTACTATCCTCGGCTAGCTTCTTGATCGATTCCTTGTTTTGGACGAGTATGAATCTCAAGTGCTGCTTGTTGTTTCCCGTCTGGGCCGCTCGCGCCGCTTCGAGTACTTTCAGCTTCAAGTCGGCCGGGGCCTTCTTGGGGTTGAACTGTCTAACATCCAGTTTAGTCAGGATTGCTTGATGAGTGTCCATTTCTCTCAGAGTGTATCCGAGAATAGGCCTAAGTTAAAAAATATCTCCTTGAAGGCTCAGATTGGGTAGAGGTTTCCGAGGGTACAGTCGTGGTTGACCAGGTCACAGTTCAGAAGCAAGTGGTTGTACAGGAACCGAAACTGAGAGACTTTTGTAACAAAGTGTGGTTGAAGCTGGGTGTACCGGCACAGGACGCCAAGATAACAACGGATGTACTGGTTCTAGCTGATCTACGAGGGATCGAGTCCCACGGCGTCGCCCGTCTTCCTCGATATTATGCCGATCTAAAGAACGGCTGGACAAAACCAACAGACCAAAGCAAGATCGTGAAAGAGACCAAGGCTACAGCGATGATCGACGGGGGCCAGAGCCTAGGTCAGGTGGTCGGGCATAAGGGAATGGAGTTGGCCATCAAGAAGGCCAAGGAGACCGCGGTAGGAATTGTCTCAGTCAAGAATTCTCACCACTATGGAATAGCAGGCTACTACAGTCTGATGGCATTGGAACACGATTTGATCGGGATGAGCATGACCAACGCCGCCCCGCTTGTTGTTCCTACATTCGGGAGAAATGCGCTTCTCGGTACGAACCCGATTAGCCTGACTGCGCCTGCTGGGAAGGAGAAGGCATTCGTGTTGGACATGGCAACGTCTGTGGTTCCGCGCGGGAAGCTTGAGGTCTACGATCGCCAAGGGAAAAAGATGCCTCTGGGGTGGGCTGTGGACAAGACCGGAAGAGGGACTGAAGACCCGCATGCAGTCCTCGATGCTTTGTCTAAGAGATTGGGCGGTGGGATTCTACCTCTGGGTGGGGAGGGTGAGGAGCACTCGGGCCACAAAGGGTATGGGCTGGCTTTGATGGTGGATGTTCTAAGCGGGGTCTTGAGCGGTGCAGCCACGGGTCTGGGTGTCGATGTCATCAAGGAAAGACCGAATGTCGGCCACTTCTTCATGGCCCTAGATCCAGCAGCGTTTCGACCGCTCGAGGACTTCAAAAAAGACATGGACCGATTGGCCCGAGAGTTGAAAGATTCGCCAAAGGCGGAAGGCGAATCACGAATCTATGTCCATGGCGAGAAGAGTTGTGCAAGGATGGAAAAGTTCCGGAAAGAAGGCATTCCACTGGGTCCCAAGGTTGTGGAAGCCATGAAGCAGGTGGGGACGGAGATAGGTGTTCCTTGGCTAGGGTAGCTTCCCGCTCTTGAACTCCAGTCAGGGACTTCTCACCGACTACGCTGGGCTTCTTAACTTCGATATTTTTTCTATGATTCCAATATACACAGAGCTTTGAGAGTCTACAAAACGCTTTATTCTCCATCCGGTGCCTTCGAGTATTCGCTTCATCTCCTTCTTCGAGACAATCAGATAGTCAAACCATGGTGTCATGTACTTCTTGTATCGGACTCGGATGGTCAATTCACCGGGCATTTTGCCCTTTCCACGGTTGCGTCTGTGGTAGGCTAGATGAAAGGGCTCATTGGTTCGATATGGGTCGTTGCTTTCGGCAATTATCAAAGCCTCTGAACTCGTTGAGCGGTAGAACTGCCTGAGTAATCGCCTTGCCCGGTCGGGGCTGCCGAAGAGCCCGAAGTTGTTGCCGATCATTAGAATCGTGTCGAACTTTCCGAGTTTTGAACTCACGTCTGTGATCGACATGGCTCGAGCTTTCTGAAGGCCTCTGATCTTGCAAACCTTGATCGCTAGGGGGGATACGTCAATTCCAAGTACATCGAAGCCTCGCTTTTGGAAATAGAGGGAGATTCTTCCGCCTCCGCATCCGATATCGAGTACTTTCCCGTGTGCATATCGCATCGCCTCTTTTTCGTGTGGCCGCCAGTTCTTGTATTCGGCAAGGTAGTATCTGGGGAGTGAAGCGCTGGTATCGATGAAGCCGTCGTCTCTCTCCACTACCTCAACAACTTCCTTCCCTTTGAAACAGTCGTACAATTGGTGCCCGTAGGCATCCTGACTATCATTCAGCAAGAGGAATCTCACCCACTTGGAGTTCGTGAGCTTGCTTCTAACTTTGTCACCGGCTTCCCGGGAGTTTGGTAGAGGTAGGCCTTAGCGAGTGGCTGAGTTCCGTTGATGCGTTTTGTCAGCCCCAACAAGTAGCGACGGTAGCCCTACCCAGAAGCTGAAGATTGGAATGCTTTCCATGTTAGTTTCTTTTCCACTATTTTTCATTCTAGGGGTGCTGAGGGGTTTTGCCGTTATTCTATTTCTCGCGGGCTTGATCATCTACTTCGATGGGCTGGTCCAAAACCGAAAATGGGAAAATGCAAAGAAACAAGGGGTCGCAATCGTAGAATCCACGAAACGAGGACCTGGGCAAGCAAAGCCCAGGGAGAGCGAGAAGGGCCAAATGCCTCGCCGCTTTCAAAATGAATATTGACGTTTCGATTAATAAGCGAATCGTGACCACGGTTCAAAGAGAACCAGGCTTCCCACTTCAAGCCACCTTTATCAGACGCCTTTCAGTCTTAGGCTGGGAATGGAGAACTTTTGAATTACTAAGATTGGTCGTAAGTGGCCGAAAGTATATCCTCGGAAGCTGATCTTCAGTTAAACAGGGCTTAAGAGGCGTTTCGCGCCATCCTGAATTGTGGTCGTCGAAGAATGAGGAAGCTAATGGTCCTCATCGGAGCAGTATTCGTCCTGCTCGGAATTGCCGCTGAGAGTCTGTACATTACTAGTGCTAAGGTCGCATACGCCGGAGCGACAATCTCTGCTAACACGTACATGATCTCGGGTCTTTTCCTAATCGTCCTGGGACTAGTCCTGACTCTGTCTGGAGCAAGAATCCCCAAGATCCGAATTCCGCACGTCTAATCGCGGATTACGAATTCGACTTCTTGGAAATAGGACCCAGCGTAGTCTCTACACTTTCCGGAATAGGCTCAGATCTTGGTTATGACCCCGGGGTCAATTTTGACCGGCCGATGCCCTGATATCCCGTGAGCAATGTCTCGAACCCCAACGGCGACCAATACAATAGCCATTATGACGGCCAAGCTCAGCTGACCTAAGGACGAGTCGAGGATCACGAAGACGGAGAGAATAACGGTCAAAACCCCCACTATTCCGAACAGTCCTCGTACCCAAACCGGTGGGTGCTTTGCAAAGCCAGCTGCCACGATCTCCACTATACCGACAACCAGGAGTGCGAAAGCGACGAGAAGAGTGAGAAAGCCGATGGCGAATTGCGGGTCGATTATTACAACGATGCCGAGGACGAGGGCGATTATTCCGCCGCCAGTGTTGATCTCTCGAAACCAGGGTGCGAAATATCGCCCGTAAATGCCGGCAAAGATTCGCGATAATCCTAGAATGAAGAGCCCGATGCCAAGTGTATAGGCTAGGACGGTGAGGGCAAATGAAGAGTCAGCCAGCACGAAAAACGCGACTGCTAGAACCAATACTCCGGCAAGTACCTCAAGAACGCGCAACCAACCTGGACTTCTCTTCTCTATCAACTTAGGCCTTGACAGATGCGATTAGCTCCGTATTTAGTAGCTTTCCTCTCACTCGTAACGGCGTGGGAAGCTCAGACTCCGAACAGACGTATCAGGTAAGCTGCCAGCACTGTAGCGACGAGGGGAGCCCCCAATATCCCTGTCAGGCGCACAACTGTTCCAATGTCAAACGGCCAATCGTGCATCTGGCGAATCTTCGATACGGCGACGAATGTAACTGGACGGGAACAAAATGTAGACGATGTTTGCTAGGAGCAGTGGGACGCCGAGTGAAATATCGCCTGTGAAGTCTGTCTTTACACCATAAGCGTAGTATCCTAACAATGTCAAAATGAGAGGAGGGACGAATCCTACAAGGAGAACTCCAGCCCAAAATGGTAGACCGATATGAGCGTAGAGACGTTCAAACCATAGCTTGGATGAATCACTCGATGTAGAAATCAATCTGCGTAACGTCGTCCTAGTTATTTTGGGAGGTGGACCAGTCGTCTAAAGTCCGTTTTGTCCTAGATGGAGGTTTCGGTCCCTTCTTCTTTACCGTCTGCAAGAAACGGTGCATCTGCTGCTCTCTCTTTTTGCTTGTCCAATAGTAAGCCTCGTCGATCGTTCCTTCTGACATGAGTACCGTCATTTTCCCCTGCCGTGTTCTCCCGGTACGACCTCGACGCTGTATCAGACGGATTTCGGACGGAACGGCCTCGTAGAATATGACGTGGTCAACATCGGGAATGTGCAGTCCCTCCTCGCCAATGCTAGTTGTCACGAGTAAGTTATGACGTCCTTGTCGAAAATCGTCTAGGATACTCATCTGCTCGCTCTGGGTTAGACCCACGTCATCAGTGTCCCGGGTTGCCTGACCGACAAAGCGGACAGCGGAGACACCATCGAGCTGGTTCAGTCTTTCGACGAGTGTTTCGACGGTATCTCTGTACTGAGTGAAGACTATGATTTTCGCATCTTTGTTCAGCTTCATCTCCCCTTCGACTAGCTCTCGAAGTCTCTTTTGTTTCGGATGCTCTCTTTCCTCCATTGAGAATGCGAGCTGTCTAGCTTCGAGAATTTTCGGGTCTCTTGAGAGACTCTTGCCCGACTTGCTGCTGGCGGTTTCGAGCTTTGCAAGGTATCTTGTGAGATTGTGCAAACCCTGCGTCTCCAGCACGTCGATTGCATGACTCAACGACATCGCTTGGGCCTGCAGAATGATTGCTCCATACAAGGCTCCGGACCCTCCTCTTCTCAGACTCTTTCGCAGTTTCTCTCCGAGCTCCAGGAGCATCCGCTTGTTCGCCCGGACACCGGTCGGTAGCTGGTGCATCGCCCTGAGCTTCTCAGTTCTCTCTTCAAGCCCGGATCGAAGAATCTTGCTGATATCCTTGTAGGCCGGAGGAAGAGGGACGCGTTCCCAGTTTATCGTCACGTCGTTGACATACTGGACTACATCCTCGTCCTCTTCCGTTCTCATCTCTACGTTGGTTATGGCTAGTTTGTCGCAGATCTCTTGGACCCGCTCTTTTCGAGCGCTCGGCGACGCCGTTAACCCAAGTATCAACGGGTTCGATGCCTGGCGCTTGTAGCTCTCGGCCACCTCAGAGTACGCATAGTCGCGGACACACCGATGCGCCTCATCAAAAACGATCAAAGAGACGTGGTTAAGCGTATACCGTTCACTCAGGACATCGTTTCTAATCACTTCAGGAGTCGCAAAAACCAGTTGAGATCCCTCGAAGTCCATCACTCTCGTAGCTGGAGGAGTTTCTCCTGTGAGCACCGATAATCTGACTTTCTTGTCCGGAAAATGTTCCTTAAAGAACTCGGCGTGTTGTAAAACCAGCGGTTTCGTCGGGGCTAGCATGACTACCTTATTGTCAGGGTGTTCTGAAAGACGCTTTGCGGCTACAAGCAAGGCGACTATGGTCTTGCCTAGACCAGTCGGTAGAACGACGAGAGTGTTGGCTTTGGCGGCGGACTCTGCAATAGTGCTTTGATACTCTCTTGCCTGAATACCTTGTGGCTTGGAGATCTGCAGTTTGCCCTTGCGCCTGTTCTTCTAGGGAGAAGGCGGGAGGGGGTTTAAGGGTGTGCGCCTGATTTCTTGGATGTGTTTCCTGCCAAACGTCAGCAGTAGGAGGGAAGCTGAAACCCAGGCGACGAGTGCGGCGTCCGCGAACATTGCCCGTAATGGCCTGCCGAAGTAGAGAAAGCCCAGCATGACGAGAACTATTGCGAAGATGCTTAGAGTCTGGTATCGATCTAACAGTCCAAAGTCTCTCCGTCCAACGGTCCAGACCTTGTAAAGGGTGGCGAGATAGAGCGCGAGCCCGACTGCAGCTAGGGTTGCCAAGGAAGTAAGCGCCCAGTACGGGACTTTAAGAATTAGGAGACCGACCTCGTCAGCTACTAGACCAAGCCCCGCTCCAAACACCAAAGCGGTGTCCCATCTCGTGCGGACATCTGTCGCAAAAACCATGATAGTTGACGAGGCCAGCAACAAGAGGACTCCATAGTAGAGATGATGGATGTGAAATCCCTGAACTCGGATAACAGGACAAGACTGAGTACACCTCGCCTCAACAGCGACGAACAATCTCGCTACAAGAACGGCCATGGTGAATCCTACAGCAGCAAAGAGGAGTCCTACTGGCCCCAGCAGTGGTGCGCCCTTTGGCCGGCTCAACCTGACCTAGTCCTCACTAGTCCGCCTTCTTTAGTCTATCCCGGTCTTTTGTAATTTCTGACATGCCTTTTAAGAAAAATCCTCATTTACAACTTTGTAACCTTGACAAGAATGGAAGACTGGCCCCGAGCTATTCATACTAGTAACGAGTAGGCAGGAGGGATGGATTGTGGCGTGGAAAGAGTTGAGGCACAACGGCGTGGCTTTTCCGCCGCCTTACGAGCCAAGGAAACTCTCTATCCGAATCCATGGCACTGGTGTCCAACTCTCCCCTGAAGCCGAAGAATTAGCCTACGCGTGGGGAAAGAAAAGAACCACCCCCTATATCCAAGACCCAGTCTTCCAGACAAACTTTCTCTCAGATTTTCTCAGGCATTTGCCCTCAAACTTTGCGAACACAAAGTATTCCGAGATCAACTTCATCCCCGTCTACGACTACCAGGCAAAGGAGGAGCTTCAGAAGCAGGATCTTGACTTCAAAAAGAAAATGGCCGCTCAGCGGAAACAACTTCGCCTATCGCTTAAGGAGAAGTACGGGTTCGCAGAGATTGATGGAGTCAAGACTGAAGTCGCCAACTGGATGGTAGAACCTCCCAGCCTCTTCATGGGGAGAGGCAGCCATCCGATGAGGGGACGTTGGAAGCCGCGAATCCATCCCGAGGACGTTGTTCTGAACCTGTCGGAAAACGTTGAAGCTCCTCAGGGTAACTGGAAGGAGATTGTTCACGATCACGAGTCCATCTGGATAGCTTACTGGGTGGACAAGCTCAGCAACGTCCGCAAATACGTCTGGCCCAGCGACATCTCTGATCTCCGTCAAGAACGAGACAAGCTGAAGTATGATGCTGCTCGGAAACTGCAACGCCGTCTCCCGGAAGTTCGACAGTTCATCGACAAGAATCTTCTATCACCTGACCTGAAGATGCGCAAGCTCGCGACGGTCTGCTATCTCATAGACAATCTAGCTATGAGGGTGGGCGATGAGAAGGAAGAAGACGAGGCGGACACGGTAGGCGCTTCAACACTTAGAGTCGAACACCTCAAGTTCCTTCCGCACGGGGTCGAGTTCGACTTTCTAGGAAAAGACAGCGTCCGGTGGCAGAAAATCCTGAAGGTCGACGGAACGAACACGCCTATTCGCAAGAATCTTCAGGAATTTTCGCAGGGGAAGAAGCCAGAGGATCTGGTCTTTGATGGAATTACCTCTCAGCACGTGAACCGTTTCCTCAACAAGGCGATGAGAGGCCTAACCGCCAAGGTTTTCAGAACCCACCACGCTACAGAGATAGTTCAGACCTACCTACGAAGACACAACGGCTTCAAGCCTGAGGAGTCTCCTTACGTCAAGTTGCATCACGCCCGCGTCGCGAATCTCGAAGCAGCGATCAGATGCAACCACAAGCGAACTCCACCGAAGACCTGGGAGGGAACCCTTCTCAAGAAGCAGCAACGATTGGACGAGTTGAAGACAAGAGAGGTCAAGACGGCCAAGCAGAAGATGAGGCTCGATGAACGCATTCGAAAGTTAAAGCTTGATGTGGATCTTCAGAAGCGGACTCGCGATTACAATCTGAATACGTCGCTTAGAAACTATATTGATCCAAGGGTTTACAAGAACTGGGCGAACAAAGCCGAATTCGACTGGAAGGGGATCTATCCGAAGACCCTCCAGCGAAAGTTTCTCTGGGCGTCTAGGTCCAAGGCCTGACTTGTCTATCGCGATTTCTTAGGGCCTTTGAGCCATCCTCCGATTCCAAGCTCCCTAACCTTGCTGTCCTTATCAATTGTAACTGAGCCATCGTTGTGAAGTTGAAGCCGTCGCCATCTGTTGTCACTTGACATTCCGCGCAGAGTTCTTACCCTTGCGAAGTGCTCGACCTGTCCTCCCTCTTCGCTACTTCGGAATTCGATGATGCCGTCGCAGAGCGATTCAAACTGTTTATAGAAAGAGTCGGATGCGATTCCCATCATCACTGAGTGGAACATTGCGAGTCCCCGGATCTTTGCGTAGGGAATGATCCTTGTCCTCCAGATATCGACCATCAGCTTCTCATCCGTATAGTGACACATCACCGAGGTATTGTCGTCAATGTGCAGCCACTGTTTCTCGTCCTCAGCAACTCCCTCTCGAATCATGGTGACTACTTTGCTGCTCCAGTGATTGAGGTCGAAGGACTGGTGTTCGTAAGCTTCCCGTCCCTTTGATCGCAAGCCCTCGGGCGTTTCGGGGTGCGCGAGCCCGGTCATCACGTCGTAGGTGTCCAGTATTCTGAGATGGTCTTTCTGCTCCAATTCTGTCACGTGCAATCCGAGTCTTGTTAGAGATTCTCGAACTTCGTGGGGCGGATGCATGTAGGTATGGTACTCTGTGCGAGCCCCGTTTCTCAACGCGCTGGCGGCTATTGTGAGCGACGTTTCGTACCACGGAGAATCTGGACCGAACTCTACTAGATAACTAGCTCCGAACCTGATTCCATTGGGAACGAGGTCCTCAAGGATTGCCAGCGCCAGCGTCCGTTCCATGGTCAGGGTTCCACGCTTGGTGCGTGTTCCGTTTCTCTAACACTTATGGTTAAAGCTGAACTAGCTCCTTCTGCAAGTGCTCAACCTGACGAGAATCCCGTCAGGACAATGGAGACAGAGTGAAGCCTTGCCAAAGCCCAATCTATTGATTACGACCGATGTCGTCGATCAAGCCAGCATTCAGGTCCTTTCCAGATATGCGAGAGTTTTCAGCTCGACCACGCTCGACGAGCCTTCGCTAATCCAGCTGTTACCAACCATAGACATCCTCCTCGTGTTCTCATGGCCAACATTCCTAACCGCTGAAAACTTATCGAAGGTGAGCGACCTGCGATTCATTCAGAGCATCCTTGCTGGCGTTAACCACATCCCCTTCGCCCAGCTCGATAGGAAGGTAATGGTCTGCAGCAACGCGGGCGCCTACTCTGACGAGGTCGCTGAGTACGCCTGGTCCCTCCTGCTATCAGCCTCCAAGAGAATAGTTGACTTCCACAACGCGGTCAAGACAGAAGAGTGGACTTTGAGGCGAACTCTAGGCGGGAAGGAAGTGACAATTCTGATGGGAGGGAAATTGGGTATCCTTGGATACGGTGGAATAGGGTCTGCTGTTGCACGAATCGGTGAAGGGTTCGCAATGAAGATCTATGCATATTCTAGAAAACCCATTCGAGAGAAGGGCGTGAGATCGTTTCAAGGGGCCAAAGGCCTCTTGACTGTCCTAGCGGAGAGCGATGCAGTCGTAGTCTCGCTTCCGTTGACAAGAGACACCAGCAAGCTGATTGACGCGGACAAACTTGGCGCCATGAAGAAAAATGCGATACTCGTGAACATAGCGCGTGGAGAGCTTGTGGACGAACCCGCGCTCTACGAGCACCTGAAGGCTAATCAGGATTTCCGATACGCGACCGACGTGTGGTGGTATCGAGAGGGAAGAGAGTCTCTAAAGACCTCACACCCGTTCTTCGAATTGTCCAACTTCATCGGGACCCCTCACGTATCAGGTCCATCAGGATTAGCCACTGGCAAACCGGTGAAGTTTGCTGTCGAGAATGTGATCCGGTTCCTTCGGGGTCTTAAGCCAAAGAACATCGTTAACCCCGCAGAATATCTCGTCACGGATCGGCAAGAATACTAGATTCTAATCGTCATCGGTAATCGTCTTTGCAAGAAGATCCAATGATACATTACCGCCCGATATGACTAGCACAACTTTCTCACCAAGTTTCTCTAGATCCCTGTTGGCGAGTAGGACAGCGGCCGGCGCCGCTCCAGAGGGCTCTGGGAAAATATGGGCTTCACGAATCAATAGTTTCATTGCCGCAAGGATCTCGTCGTCCGAAACATTGTAGACGCCATCTACGTGCTTCCTGCATGCTTCAAGAGTTAGTTCTCCTACCGCTGAAGGGATAAGCCCGTCCGCGATAGATTTCGGCGAATCGAATGTGACAATCTTCCCGGCTTTGAGCGCTGCTTGGAGTTTCGGCGCTCCCTGCGGTTCGACCCCGTAGACTTTCGCTTTCGGCTTTAGCGATTTGATCGCGGTGGATATACCGGAGATGAGACCCCCTCCGCCAACGGGAACTATTACCGAGTCGAAGTCGTCCAGTTGATTCGCTATCTCTAGCCCGCAGGTTCCTTGACCAGCGATTATGTCAGGGTCGTTGAACGGATGTACGAGTGTCGCTCCGGTCTTGCTGACTATTTCCTTAGCTTTCGCATCACGATCAGTCGTATATTTTCCATACTTGATCGCTTCTGCACCATATTCGATGATGGTGTTGACTTTCTCTTGGACCGCTGTCTCTGGTAGTATGACGGTGCATTTCTTTCCAAGAAGTCGAGAACTGTAAGCTACTGCTATGCCATGGTTGCCTGAAGAGACCGCGACGATGTTCTTAGATGACAACTGTGAGATCTTGTTGTAGGCTCCTCGAATCTTGAAAACCCGTATGGGCTGGAAGCATTCGAGCTTCAAATAGACCCTGCGACCGAATCTCTTCGAGAGTGAGGGCGATTCCACAAGCGGGGTCTTGGCTGCTACTCCCTCGATCCGCCTGCTGGCCGCAAAAATGTCGTCCAGCGCCGGCAAATAGACTTGGTTCATGAATCCATCGGACATTTCCTTCCCCGGTTGAGGGTTAAAGGCACGCTCACAGGGCAAGAATCGCCTATTATCAGCCCTGATCTCGATTCTGGAAATCCTCCATTAACTCTCCCGAAATTCGTTCGGAATTGTCGCCATCTTTCCAGTACCATCCCAGCCTGGATTGTGCCCTGATCAGCCTGTCTCGCCCATTATCACTGCCAGACAGGAAATGGTTTTTGGAAAATAGGGGGTCTTAGCGACCGACCCTCGTGTCGCATGAGCGGGAGTTCCCCAATTCCCCGTGAAAGATGCGCTTTTCACTGATGAGGGGAGGGCTGGCCTCAAACCCCTTCGTCTAGGGGGCACTCAGTCGCCCTATCTGGTCAAGCACTCTTTCGCGAATATGATCCGCCGAGGGAAGCGCTTTTGATAATCGGCCTTTCGAAAGAAGTGGTGCCAGCAACTTGCCCATTTTTCCTCCGCAGTTCGGACATTTGAGCGCGGTTACGGTGGCCCCGGTTACCTTCTCTGTCAGACAGTCTTCGCATCTCCAGACCATTTTCCTCCCGCCCAACTTCCCTCTCTTTGCCACAGGTTTCCCGTCAGCCTCCACAATGTCCAAGGCGAAGTCGATGCTAGGCGCGTTACTTACAGAAGTTCCAACTCCGAATCCGTCAGCTCCCGCGAGAGATAGGTCACCGACGGATTCATCGTTCAGTCCACCTGAGACGAAAATCTTCACGTGGTTGTATCCTCTCGAGTCCAGCTCCCATCTTACCTCGCGAATAATTTCGCCAAAATTCCCCCGTCTGGAGCTAGGCGTATCCAGTCGGACCCCGTTGAGATCTTTACCAAGCGCTTCAGCAGCCATGATAGACTCCGCCTTCTCATCATAGTAAGTGTCGACCAGAGCGATCCTGGGCACCTTCTTCGGCATGTGCTTGTTGAAGCTCTTCCACGCCCTAACCTGGTCTCCCATTGCGATTATCAGCGAGTGAGGCATTGTCCCCGCTGGATCCTTCCCGAGAAGCCTCGCCCCAACAATGCTGGAGACCTCGTCGAAACCGCCAATGTAACACGACCGGTCGATCATAGGGGCCAGAGCTGGATGAGCTCTGCGAATCCCAAAAGAGAGGAGAGTTTTCTTGTCGGCCGCTCTCCTCACCCGCGCCGCCATGGTCGTGATCCCGGACGCCTGGCAGAGAAGTCCGAGTAGTGGTGTCTCGTAGAGACAGAAATCCAAGTATCGGCCCTCAAGCAACATGACAGGCTCTCTTACGCCTTCCACGTCACTTGAATGAAACAGAGTTCCTTCTGGAAAAGAGTGAACATCGATTGGTACACCTTCTAGAAGATGAGCTGCTTCCTCAACCCCAGCGAGGATTCCCCATTCCCAATTCCTGGGAAGCGAGCCAGTCGTTATCTCGGCAGTTACGTGAAGATCGGATAGTCCTTCTTTTTCGAGAATCTCTTTTGTGCGTGTGAAATAGACGTCGGTTGTTTCTGCGTTCTTGATCTCGTCATCACTTGCCACCTGGAACTTTCTCAAATTAGTCACTGTCGGGTCCCCTTGATCGAATTATAATCTTAGGGTAGGAAACTTCCCTCTTTCCGGATACAGCATCTGACAAGTTATAACTAGGCTCAACGAGCCTCAATAGCGTAGGTCAGTTAGACTGTGAGATCACTGGAAGAACTAGCGAAGAGCGCTCGCGAGCTGAAAGAACGCGGCATGTCCACGTACGAAATAGCTGATGAGCTGAAGGTTCAAGCAGACACGGTCGTCTGGCTCCTGCTCCATGGCAAAGAGGGAGTCAAGACAAAGGAAGCATACGACGTCTATGTTAACTGGAACCCAATAGGGTCCAGCGTTCGGCGCCTAACCCTAGTGGGCCGAGCAATGGCGGACATGGTCCGTGAAGCAGTAGAGGCCGGACTGATGGAGGAACCTGAAGTTGTAGCAGGGATCGAGAGCGGTGGAATGGCCCTAGGACTCATCGTCGCAAGATCACTGAACAAACCCATCGCCTCCGTACGACCCCAGAGACTAGGCGAGAAGAAAGTCGCTGGCGCAGTGAACCCTAGCTTCTCAAGAGTCGAAGGGAAGAAGGTTCTGATTGTCGACACAATACTACGGATGGGAGAGACGATTAGGGCGGCCATCGAGACCCTTACTGGAGTCAAGGCCAAAGCTGTAGGAGTTGTCGTTCTTGCCAACAAGAGCGGCAAAGAGAGTATCGAAGGAGTTCCTCTACGATCGCTTGTTGAGCTTTTGCCTGTGGCAAAGCAGTGAGCCGCCCATCAGTTAAAGGGAATAGAAAGATAGAAGAGGATCCAATCCGAGTCAAAAGCGTGCAATTATATCCTACGGATGCGGCCGGTATAACGGAAGCGTAGAGAAATGCCAACCAAATTCATGCAGTCCCTCGACCCACAAGTCTACGCAGAACTCCGGAAGATCGCGAAGGACAGAGGCATAACCATGCAAGAGCTAATCAGAGCCGTGATCGTCCCCGATTGGATGAGAAAGGATGGCACGAGCTCAGGCGGATCTCCAAGGAGATCTCGAACGGCACGCAACGCACCCAAGAGAGCTAGAACCAGGATTACGGCGTAGCCAATCAAAGCCCAGGCAACGCTTATTTCTCGGCTGACGCAAGACTCCGAGTTGAAGAGTCAACGTTGTCCGCTCAAGATCGAGCCCCCGCCTATGCGATCTCACTACTCGCAGGAATATTGACATTCATCGGTGGACTGGCCAAGGCATCTACCGCTGGGATTATCAAATACACTGCTTCCGGAGCGACCTTCAACAATTTCGTGGGGAATAGTGTCCGGTCGACCAATTTCGGTTTCGCGCTAGCGAGCGCACGAATCTCCGCAGTCATTTTGATTCTCTCTGGAATCCTGGTCTTGGTTAGTGCAGTTGTGATGAGTTTTCGGTCTCATCAATACCCTGCATGGGGAACTGTCATCCTAGTATTATCGGTGGTCGGGCTCTTTGCAGGCGGCAACTTCCTTACAGGGGTCGGGTCGGTCCTTGGAATAATAGGGGGACTTTTGGCAATTACATACAGAACAGCCCCGCGTTCCGTGCCTGCGTGATTCCCCCGACCTAAAGTTTTCAACCGGCTCCCCGAGCGAGGCTTTGGCCAGCCGTAGTCTTATCTTCAGCCTCTGATCAGTTACTTGTCAGGAATGCCTTGAGTCCAGAAACAAAGCTGACCTACGTTACCTTGCTCGCTGACCCGAGCATTCATCCGAAATATGAATCCGCACTGAAACAGGTCGAAGCTGAATTTGGGAAACACCATCCAATGTTCATCGACGGCCGAAAAGTTCTCGCAGGAGAGGGAGAATTTGATGTCAGAAGCCCTCTCGATACAAAGATCCTCATCGGGTATTTCCAGAAGGGAACACCCCAATACGCCCGCAAAGCCATCGAAGCCGGCAAGGACGCGTTCGAAGAATGGAGCAAGAAACCCTGGACAGAGCGAGTTGCCATCATCCGGAAAGCCGCGGACCTGATGGAAGAGGAGCGGTTCAAGCTTGCAGCGCTAATCACATACGAGGTCGGCAAGAACCGGTACGAAGCCGTCGCGGAAGCAAGCGAAGCAATCGACATGCTCGACTACTACGCTGACTTGATGGAACAAAGTGATGGATACGTGAAGCCTATGCAGCCAGGTGCACCGGGAGAAACATCGAAGAGCGTTCTCCGTCCCTACGGTGTGTGGGCAGTCATTTCCCCGTTCAACTTCCCCCTAGCGTTGGCGGCAGGCATGGTTGCATCCGCATTGGTCACCGGCAACACGGTTATATTTCATCCCACTAGCGCCGCGCCTTTGGTGGGCCTCAAGCTCTACGAGATACTAATCAACGCTGGAGTGCCACCAGGGGCCCTGAGCTATCTCACTGGTCCCGGCGAGTCCTTCGGCGACGAAGTCACCAGGAACCTCGACGTCGCCGGCATCGCGTTCACCGGCTCAAAGGATGTTGGCATGAAGCTCTACCGCGACTTCGTGAACAAGCAGCCATATCCGAAACCGTTCATCGCTGAGATGGGCAGCAAGAACCCGGCCGTGATCACGTCCAACGCCGACCTGGAAAAGGCGGCAGAAGGAGTAGTCAGAGGCGCTTTCGGATACAGCGGCCAAAAATGCAGCGCCACATCACGAGTATACGTCGAGAGAGGGATAAGGAACGATTTTCTCAAGATCCTCAAGGACAAAGTAGACCATCTAAAAGTCGGAGACCCCAGGGAGAAGGATGCTTTCGTGGGCCCTGTGATTAACGAGAAAGCAGTGAAGAAGTACCAGCGCTATCTCGAACTAGCCAAAAAGGACGGTGGGAAGATAGTTGCTGGAGGTGGCCTGCCAGAAGACAAGAAACTGTCCAAAGGCTACTATGTCAGACCAACAGTGGTTGCGGGCCTGCCTTCCAAGGATCGTCTCTTCAAGGAGGAACTCTTCCTGCCTTTCGTTGTCGTTGATGAGGTCAAGAGCTTGGACGAGGCGTTGAAGAAGGCAAACGACACGGACTTCGGCTTGACTGCAGGAATCTTTAGCAACGACCAGAGCGAGGTTGACATTTTCTTCAAGAACATCGACTTCGGCGTCACATATGCGAACAGAAAAGGCGGCGCAACAACAGGCGCCTGGCCAGGCTCTCAATCGTTCGGTGGCTGGAAGGGAAGTGGAGCGACAGGCAAAGGAGTCGGCGGACCGTACTATCTGCTGGAGTTCATGCACGAACAAGCCCAGACCATCGTCAAAGACGCCTAGACAGCCAATCGATCTATCTCATCCAAGAACATCTTTTCCTTTCCTATTGGAAACACGCCCGAGGCTGCAACCGAGTGTCCATCGCCGAAGCCGCCGATCTTCGAGCATGATTCAGGAAGAATCTTCGACAGTGGCGGTTTAGTTCCCTTCTTGATAAGGCTCGTAAGGATCTGAGGGGATCTTCCCGAGACCTTTGCCATTGAGGAGGATAATTTTCCCCAACCGGGAATATCCGGTGGCACGTTCATCATTCCGATCAAGTACTTGACGGGGTTGACGACACGCTGGTAGCGTAGGTAGGAGCAGAAGCTTCCGACTACTTTTCCTCCCATGCCTTTGTAGTTGTCGTGGGCGTGAAACCATTGGATATTCTTCATCTGCGAAAGACCATCCCTCTCGATCGTCGAAAGCATCTTCCGGTTGGCCTGTTTTCGTTCCTCCTCAAACTCTTTGGCCCTCTCCATCGTTTTCCCGCTGAAACCGTTTGTACACGCTTCGATGCCCATCTCAGGCCCGTTTCGGTAATATCCGACTGAGCCGAGAATATTGAGGAGGCTTGAGGCTCGCGTTCTGGTAAGACTCATGCCCTCAGCCTCGATCCTAAAGTCCCCCTTGCGAGAATCCCGAACCAGTCCATGATCTTTCGCGTCCTTCACGGCGATCAGGTTGAGTCCCTGCGTTTCGCCGGGTATTTCTAGAGACCCTATCGTCGCTAGATGAGCGTAGCGGGACAGTTCAGTATCGACCGTTTTGCAGAACAGATAGGCTACTGTTGCGGAGGAGGCGTCTTTCTCGCCTGAAAAACCGTAGAGTTCAGGGTTGAGATTGTAAAGCAAGGGATTCTGAGTGAAGGTTGTGTCGTGGTGGTCCAGAACCAAGATTAATCCTTTGGAGGTGTTTGCTTCGACCAACCAGTCAATGTGTCCGGAGCCTAAGTCGACGTAGGCTGCGACCTGAGGACGACCTGACTCAATGTCTTTGACAACTTCTGGGTACAGCTTGTCCAGACAGATTAGTCTGGTGTTGAGCCCGAGACTTGATAGTGCGAGTTGCGTTAGTGCTGCCGACGTTAGCCCATCTGCTTCATCGTGATGGAGAACGACTGCTTCTCGGATAGCAGACTCTCGGACAGCGGACACCGCAGAATCTAATCTTTCTTGGAGACCGTGAAGGCGTTGCACGGGGTCCTCATCTCAGTTCTTGACAAATCGCGCAATGAAATAGCCTGTCTCGTGAGTATCGGGATTGAATCTCTGCGTGAGATGATCTTGATCGAACCCGTTCTCACCAAGAAGCGGGAATTGTTTCTCCAGCGTCAACCCCAATTCTCTCTGGGCGAAGCCCACGACGTCTTCGCACTCTTCCTTAGTAATCGTGCAGACGCTGTACACAATTGTTCCGTCTTTCTTGGTGATGTGAGAGGCAGCGGTTAGAAACTGTTTTTGATAGTCCGCCGAGTTCTCAACGTTCTGCACCGTAGTCTTGATCGCAAGCTTCGGGATTATTCCGAGAGCGGAACAAGGCGGGTCCACCAACACTCTGTCGGCTTTGATGTTGTAGTCTATGTGAACATATCTGGAGTCATGGCATATCAGTTGGTAGTTTGTGCAGCCTAGTCTCTCCATGAGTTGCTTTGTCTTCTGGATCTTCTGTGTGTTGCGGTCGAAGCCGATTATCCGAGCACGGTTTTGGGTTAGCTGGCTGATGTGACTTGTCTTGCCGCCAGGTGCGCAGTTGAGGTCGACTATGGCCTCTCCCGGTTTCGGATCCAAGATATGGCTTGTCAGGATGGCTGGAAGTGACTGAAGGTGGATATGTCCATCCGCGTAACACGGGGTTTCCATTATGCTCGGCAAACCCGTTCTGCTGATCTTGATCTCCACCGCGACTCCCTGTCGATACGTCAAGACGCTTGTTTCGCTCTGGTGTGAGACCCCAGAGCCGACAGCCGTTCCGTTCCCGTCAACGACTGTTACTCTCATGCCCGGTCGCAACCCATGGCATCGCTTTACGCCGGGAGCGTAGAGATGTGCGCCTAGTTGAACAGCTTCCGCGGCAATCCTATCCGCTTCCACAATATTCCCGTCAGTTTCTATCCTTGAGGGGCGAGGATGGATGAACGCAGCATCCTCTAGCCGCTCGTGAGCTTCAACGTGCAGACCGGTGGACATCATAGATTGGATGGTGGCGTCCCGTTCAGCTTTGAGCGTGTTTATCCGAAAATAGTATCGTGAAGGCATAGCGAGCATCGAAGATAGAACTCTATCGGTTCGTTGGCCGTAGAATCCGCGGAGACGGCTCTCTAGTTCTGGATCAAGTCGCAACCGTCTCTCGGGAAGCTCCAGGAGCAACGCTGTGTTCGCTTTACTGTCGGGAGGCTTTCTGGTTTAATTACCCTTGACTTTCGCTCGGGGAGAAGAAAAGGATCCCCTAGATGGCAAGAGTGGTCTTGGAGCTTCGCTGCGTGAAATGCGCGGTCAAGTTTGAGCGGACCTTCGAGGAGAGGAGGAGACAACTCAACTATTCTGAGGGAGAAATGTTGCAGCTAGACGCGAAAGCCTGCCCCAACCATTGCGGCGGAGACTGGTTCTCGATCGAAAAACAGCATCCAATCCGCAAGTTCAAGCGGCGATTCTGACCGGGATACCCAACAAGAACGAAAATCGCCCATTATCAGCCCTGATTCAAGATCTGAACAGGCTCACTTGCAAAACGGGATATTTCACGCTGTAAACGCGGATAATGCCCCACCGATCCAAGCCCAGACCGTGCTTTGATCCGCCCGTCTCGCCCATTATCGATGCCAGACAGGAAATGTTCCTGGAAAATAGGAGGTCTTAGCGACTCGATCCCGCGACACAAGAGTGAAAGTTCCAAGCTCCTTCGAATGATCGGCGTTTCACTAACAAACGAGGAACTGGCTTCCATTCGTGAACTCATTTCTTCGTGTCTCGAGTCCGATTAGACCGGTTACGTTCCGTGCGAGTTACTCAAGGCTTAAACCGGGTCTTTCGCAAGCTACAATTCGATACCCTATAGAAGAGACGGAATTCCGGGATATGGATTGAAAAAGACGGCTAGCAAGAGCCCTCAGCTACTCAACGGCTTTCCCCACATTCCCTTCGACGAATTTCCCCTGAAAAGATCGGAGGACCTAGTAGTGGTGCTCGAGAAGAACATGCCAGAAGGGGCGAAAGTGGAAGTTACACCGATGGACGACTCCCATCACTCTCCCTGCATGGAAGAAATGGTCGCGATAATGGTCCATAATATTGAAGAGGGAAAAGATTCCTCCGAGATCTTCACCATCTACCAGTTCTGCCCATCCTGCCACGTAGCGGTCAGAGTCCTTTAGCCCGGACTATTCTAGATAGATTGCTGGTCTGTAAGGCTCCGACATTCTAGCTCGTCCCTTAGGGTCGCTTATCTTTAGGTCTCCTTCCTGCCAGACGTCGACCCCGCATTTGAATTCTCGTTGATAAAAGTCTAGTGAGTCAACAAAGATAGTTTTCTCGGCCGCGATGCCATCTCGCAAACGCGACTCTCTCATCTCATCCGGCATCTGGTTTGCCTGTTGAATCGCCTTCGCTGCATAGTCTGCAGCCATCTTTCCCAGCGATCGGAGCTGAGGGTCGCCCATGACGTCCTTGATGAAGTCACCCTGCTTCCTCTTCTCCTCCACAGATTTCAACGCCTTGAGATACACCTGCCACTTCCAATCAGCCGCCGTGTAGTAGGCGATGCGCTTCGGGGTTATGCCTGTGGCCTTCCGAATCTCGCCCGTATCATCTAGGACTTGTCGAACGAGTGTCTCCGCCCGCTCAGCAGTGGGATCTTTCTCTGACTCACTTTCTTCGGGCCAGTCGGTCTGGACGACGAATCCCTTGTTCCCGATACGGCTCCAGATCTCTTCCGCAGTATGTGGCGCAAGTGGGGCCATCATTCTCATTCTCGTCTCCAGTACCTTTCGCAGGATTCGGTCCCGATTGTCTGACCTCAGCTTCTTCGGCCCCAGTCGTC
>VBBD01000025.1 GCA_005882895.1 Candidatus Bathyarchaeota archaeon
TGACAATAGCTCATCAACTCGATGCGCAAGTACCTCCCTTTCCCGGGATACTCCATGGCATACCTATCCTCTTGAAGGATAACATCGACACACACGACCAAATGCAGACGGCAGCAGGATCACTAGCCCTAGTCGGAACTCCCGCCCTACAAGATTCGACCGTCGCCGCACATCTTCGTGCCGCCGGTGCAATAATTTTAGGCAAAACCAACCTGAGCGAGTGGGCCAACTTCCGCTCCTTCTTCTCCTCCAGCGGCTGGTCTGGACGTGGAGGGCAGTGCAACAACCCCTACGCAATCGACCGCAACCCGTGCGGCTCCAGTTCGGGGTCCGGGGCAGCAACTTCCGGAAACCTGACCACGGTTTCCATCGGTACTGAGACTGACGGCAGCATCGTCTGCCCGGCGAACGCTAACGGAGTCGTAGGCATCAAACCAACTGTTGGCCTTGTTAGCCGAGCCGGTGTCATCCCCATCTCGCACACACAGGACACCGTTGGACCCCACGCTCGAACAGTTGCCGACGCAGCAACCGTATTGACCGCTATTGTGCAGAGAACTCCCGACCCGCGCGACCCTGCTACCGGCACCAGCCCGCTCGGCATGCTCGGCCAACCAAGACCTGCTCTGCCGGCTGACTATCGGGCATTCTTGAACCCCAAAGGCCTCCGAGGCGCCAGAATAGGAGTTGTCCGAGACTTCGAAGGGTTCAGCCCCCATGCCGATGCAATCTTCGACTCAGCAGTTACCGCGATTGGGAGTGCCGGAGCGACCCTGGTAGACCCTGTGTCTTTCCCCCACCTCGCCGATATCAACAGCGGCCTCGCAGAGTTCACCGTACTCCTCTTCGACTTCAAGATAGACATAGCAAACTATCTCAGGACTCGAATAGGCGTACCTGTCGCCAGCCCGACACTTCAAGCCCTGATCGACTTCAACAGTGCCAACGCCACCCAAGAGATGCCCTTCTTCGCACAGGAAATATTCGACCTGGCCAATCTGTTCAGCTCAGACCCGAGCGCCATACAACCCCTCGGGTTGTCATACAACGACTCGCTAGCCATTGACCAGAAGATTGGAGCGACGGAGGGAATAGACCAGCTGTTGAAAGACAACAACCTTGACGCACTAATCGCCGGGACCGACAGCCCAGCCTGGCCCACCGACCTAATCAATAGCGACCATTTCACCTTCGGAACCTCGTCGCCGTGTGCTATCGTAGGCTATCCTATCATCAACGTCCCAGCAGGCATGACCTTCGGCGTCCCAGTCGGCATCTCCTTCATGGGCACCGCTTTCAGCGAACCCACACTGATCAAGCTCGCCTCAGGCTTCGAAGCTGTCACACAGGCACGGCAGAAGCCACAGTTCCTGCAGACCCTACCGTTCAGCGGCCCATCACCGTTCAAAGTGAGAGGACGCGGACTCCTGCCGAAGAGAAATACCCCACTAGTCAGCGGACTTTAAGCGCTCGTTCACCAACCCCCTTTTTTCTATTGCCAACCAGCGGAGCTCATCGAGACCATCTAGTCATCGGCATGACTTCTCTGCTCGCTTCCAACTAGACGCGTCGAAGTGGAGAGGACTGATATAGTCCGGACATGGATCTCCCTGAAAGAGTCGTGAGTAATTGTTCTCCGAGAAAGAATTGGCCTATCTGAAATCTCAGCCACTGGCTAGAATCGGGACCTCGTCAAAATCCGGAAGGCCGGATGTTGCCGCGGTCAGCTTCGACACCGACGGCGAGTACATCTACGTGAGCGGCCGGGACGTCACGAACACCATGAAATACAAGAATGTCTTGGAGAATCCTAGAGTCTCGTTCGTTGTTGACGATCTGAAGACGATGAAACCTTGGGCTCCGCGGGGGATCAAGTTACAAGGAAAAGCTGACATCGTCAAGCATACTGGCTACATGGGTCCTGGAACTTACATTCGAATAAAGCCTGTGAATAAACGAAGCTGGAATATCTAGCAGCTCAACTAGTTCTCAATTTTTCAGGCACGTGTCGTGCAGACTGAGGGCATGAGAGTCCAGTCTCGATAAGACGAAAGAGGAGAAAAACGAGGGGATTTCCGGGGGTCCGTTTGTACTGTTATGCGAGGCTGACTGAGCCTAGTTCTGAGAGATCTGAGAGGCTGTTCATCTGGACCTTGTCGTTTGAGATAGTGTATAGCACGTTTCCAATGTAGAGTGTTCTGGTGATGAAGAGGTTGTTGTCCTGCCATGTCGGTAGTTGGCCGTTTTGCAGTTGTGTAATTCCGCCCTTGAAGATGATGCCGTTGTCAGGTGTGATGTTGAAGACGTAGGCTCCTTGCCAGATCGGCTGGTACGAGTACCAGTACGTTGTATCCTGGGGTTGCGCGGTCACCTCGACCGGAATCACGAGGAGGTTGAGTGTCTTGTCGAAGAGGACTGCTTTGTGGTCGTTGATTGCCGGTGAGCTGGTTCCGGGACCGCCAATCAAGTATCTGCTAGTCTCCGTTGGCTGGTTGGGATCTGTGACGTTGAAAAGGCTGATCTTGAGACCAGTGAACCGGACCGCATTCTCCCAAGTGACGTCAGTACCCGACTGGCCAATGCCGATAAGATGGGTCTCATCGTACGGTTGTAGGTAATCTGAGACGCCGGTTACATTGAGCTGGCCCAGCACCTTGGGCCGAGCGGGGTCTTGGAGGCCAATGACGAAGAGCGGGTCTGTTCGCTTGTATGTGACAAGGTAGGCTTTGTCGCCCATGAACCGAGCAGAATAGATCTGCGCGCCTGGCGATAGTCCCTCTAGCTTTCCGGTGCTGTGGAGGCCCTTGTCGAAAACATAGACGTTTGTCTCTTGCTGGCTGACTGGTGCGTATGCGAGTGGCATGGGGCCGCCGCTCTGGCTGCAGCAGTTGGTTGTTGCAATTCGGAGGTATCCATTGTACTCGTCCATGGAGAATTGGTTCAGAACGTGTCCGGGAACGGTTCCTGTGGCTTGGTAGTTGATTACGAGACCGTCGATGCTGATACGGTGCACTATCGTCTGCTGGCTCTGACTCCACACCGGTTGGGTGAGATAGATGTCGTGAAGAGAAACGTAGATCGTGCTAGTCGTTCCGATCAAATAGATCTTTGCGACAGGACTGGGGTTGTTCTGTGTCGTGTCGAATCCGACCATTGTGGTGAAGCTGTAGCCTTGGTCGACAACGTCCGAGTGATAGACTTGCGTAGGCGTGGCCTTTACCACTTGACCATTGACGATTTGCTCTGGGAGCAAGATCTCGCCGTAGCAGAAGACTGGTTCTGTTGCTACAAGATAGACGTCGTTTCCAATTAGTCGAGCGCCGGCTAAGGTCCCGTTTACCTCAACCCTTGTCGTAATCACCGGATTGGAACGGTTGCTGATGTCAAATACAAAGAGCGAAGTGGTGCCTGAGAATTGAATAGGGTATATCTTTGCAATGTTGCCGGGTTGAGAAGCACCTGTGCCTAGTGCAGGAAGAGGTCCGCCTCCGGTATAGTACGGATATGAGTGTCCTGGAATCTCGCTTACGATGACAAGCCTATTGCCGACCACAAATATTCCTTGCACAGTCCCACTAACATTGACTCTGGAGAGAAGTCTGGCATCAGTTGTCGGATAGGCCTGGACGATGGCGACGGTGTTGTTTGTCATTGTATA
Source organism: Candidatus Bathyarchaeota archaeon (assembly GCA_005882895.1). Taxonomy (GTDB): domain Archaea; phylum Thermoproteota; class Bathyarchaeia; order 40CM-2-53-6; family 40CM-2-53-6; genus 40CM-2-53-6. The sequence goes on from VBBD01000025.1 coordinate 3,659, forward strand.
GACGTACTGGCCGTCGTTCTTGACATTGTCGAGCTCATCAACGCCAGACACCTGCTGATTCGTCTCAGAATGGGTGGGACTTTGGCTTGAAGCACTGTTCGAAGCGAGGCCGAAGACTGATGTTGTTGGGCCGGTAGTAAGGGCGCCCCGATTGTAGAACATAGGGGTCGAGCTGCTACAGCCATTTGTGTGAATGAACTCTCGCAGGTCTTGGTATGAAGTGAACGGGATCATTGCGTGCGCTGTCGGGGCTGTGAGGTAGACTGAGACTGGGATGAGGGTGAGGCTGGTTAGGATGAGCAGGTATGCTACTGTTGCTCTGCGGAGTATCATAGTTGTTCGTCACATGGTAGGGTCGCGCGTGGGCTTAATCCCAGTGTTTAGAACATGCTGTTCGGAAATCCGAACGCCCTCGTAGCTGAAGGGTAAGCTTGTATTGAACCAAGGCTTTCTCTCACGCTCTGGAGATTTGGTACACTTTGGCGGAGGAACGGGAGAAGATTATCGAGTCCGAGTTGAAGGGCGTGACTTTGCGTGTCTACTGGCACATTCTGGGGTCAAAGAAACAAGTTGTCGGTGTCAGAGCCGTCCAGAGAGCGTTGGGGTTGAGCAGTCCAAGTGTCGCCTTGCATCATCTGGAGAAACTGAGGGGTCTGGGCTTATTGGAGAAGGACTCGACCGGCGAATATCATCTGATCGAGCAGGTGAAGATCGGGGTCTTGCAGAACTTTGTCGGAGTCTTGGGATTCATGCTTCCCCGATACTTGTTCTACTCGACCATGTTCACTGTAATGCTGGCACTCTACCCGATCATCTACCGGCCAGACCTCTCCACCCACAACATCATGGCGTTCGTATTTGGCCTATCAGCCATTGCGGTCTCGTGGAGTGAAACCTGGCGAGCGTGGAAGTTGAAGCCGTTCTGATAACGGATCGGGTTGTTCTAACCTGTGGGATTATGCGGAGCCTAGGCCCATGATTACTATGAGAAGAGCCGCGGAGAGGGTTCGGTATTGAGACTTGGGAGAAGAAGTAGAGCTGGACTTAGCCTGACGTTGGGCGTGCTTATCGGCCTCGGCCTCGTCCTTCTGCCTGGGATTCTGGCACCTCAGGCTCAGATTTCGGCAACATCCGGATCCAATTCTAGATGGACTTTCTCAACTCAATCAGCGCAACCAGGTAACCGTGGGAATCAGACCACTGGGACCTCCATCAGTATTACAGCGGGTTCAATGCTGACCCTCATCAGCCTCGTCCTGTTTCCTGCCATCACTCTGTCATTTCTAGCACGATATTGGATGTTGAAACAGGCGAAAGACCGCCTAAGTTCAGAGGACTAGTTGAGTCGTTTAGTTCTGGCGCATTCTGGGCATATGGGAATGTTCGCGTAGCTGTTAGTGGTTGGTTTTCCGCAGAATCTGCACGGCTGGGCGATGGTCTCAGTGGGTGTGTGTGACGTTTTCTCGCCTTTGTCGATCTGTTCGCTCAACACTCTTCGGTTCCCAGGCTCATTGTCTGACCGTCGTAACGTAAAAATCGCATGTGTACATGTGAATACTTGATCATACTATTTTTCTCGGAAAAGATAGTTGGGTGAACACTTAGGCTTCGGGGGTGATGGATGATGGTCCGTAGAGGGTGGAACGCGGGAAAATCACCACCACCTGGGGTCACCATCAAAAGAATGTTTAGAAAAAGAAAAATCACATTGGAGGTGGAAAGATGTTCGTAGAGCCATAGGTCTGGGTATTCGCTACGCTTGCGGGGGTAGGGGACGTCCGTCGCAAAGCGTGGTAGTCCGAAGAAGAACTGCATAACCCTCCTCTTGCGCTCTCCCGGTTACAATTCCATTTTGTGCAAGCAGAATCGATTTCTCGACAATACCAGTAGTTGATGCAATGTCGTCCAGACCTCTACTACTTCTCGGCAACATAGCCGCGATAATCGTGACCATAGCCGCTTTTCTCCAGGCACTATCATGGCCCATCGCGGGCGTGCTGATACTTGTCTCTCTTGTATTTCCATTGCTGGCCAACATCAGCCCGCCCAGAGGATCTATGACTTCACACCCAACTCCGAAGATTCCAGCGACAACCCGTCACTCACAGATTGAGACCAAGAGTCCACAACACGGGCCCCCTGAGAAACACACCACTCCAAACTATCAATCGTCGGCAAAAATCGATCAAAGACCATCACCGAAACCGGAGCCAGTCGGAACACTCGGACCGAGAGCTGGCCCTAAACTAACCGCTTCTACGATCACTGCACCCAAACTTGGGATACCAAATGTTGAACCCGCGCCAAGACCCCCGGCTGTAAAGCTGGGACCTGATTTCAACCCGACAATTGCCAAGGGCGACTATACAGAGTACGAGGTTGAACTAGACGCCGGAAAGGATTTCACAGGCGAGGTCACGGCGTCTGGCCTCGTCAATGTCTATCTCCTTGATGACGATAATCTGGACAACCTAGATCAGGGCGAAGAATTCTGGAGCGAGACAGGCGAGGAAGGCGTTGAAAATGCGAAACTGGAATTTACGGCACCCTCGAAGGGAAAATGGTTCTTCGTCGTGGAGAATGCAGACGACCGAGCCCTCTCTGCCACGGTGAAGATCCAGAAGGGAACAGCTTCCACAGCGCCAGCCTAGTAGTCCATAGTCCACCGGCCCGAGAGATTGGCTTAGTCCGAGGATTCTATGAACATCCCTCTCTATCCGCGGCTGTCTCGGAATCTCATTTCTAGAAAATCATAAATCCTGATGCAGAAAGATACGAGAGCCACGGAGGTTTTAGTTTGAAAAAAATGTTGTCGATTGCTCTTCTCGTCTCTCTAGCGATCTTCGTAGTCACGGTCCAAGTAGCTCCTGCTCTTGCCGAACATCAAGGGCATGAAACGTCAGACGAACACAATGAAATCCATCAGGTTACATTCCACATCGACCTTACTGGGAGCCAGCAGGTAGGGCCGGTAACCACTGACGCTTTTGGAATGGCGACGGTAAGGCTCCTTGACAATGGCGCCGCGATAGAGTTCCGAGTGATAGTCTGCGACATCTTCAACGTCACAATGGCACACATTCACGTTGGCGCCGTAGGAGAAAACGGGCCGCCAATCATTCCTTTCATCCATGACGTCCTCTTCTCATCGCCACACGGTTGCAAGACCCTCGCTGAAGGAACCCGGACAGCCACAGACCTCAACACCAAAATCAGCCCATCGATTACCAGCTGGAACGACTTCGTCAAAGCCCTCCTCGCGGGAAACACCTACGTCAATGTCCACACAACAGCCAACACGGGTGGTGAGATCAGAGGCCAGCTAGTACACGAGCACGAGAGCGAGAACGAGAACAACCAAGGTGACGATTAACCCTAGGAACCCCACCTCGCCAACTATCCCCCTTTTTTGCAGGCCTACGCACTAGCCCTGCGATCAGCCTAGTTTTTCCTGCCCGTACTGTGTCAGAGTCCACCGGTTTCCCCGTCCAACAGCCGCGGAGGAGACGACTCTTTGCTTCAGAAGAAGTTTCAGGTGATGACTCACACAGCTCTCAGTCAGACCAGCTTTCTCGCTAATTTCGATGACTCGTGTTTTTCCCTTCTCCATGGCTTCGATGATTTTGGATCTGGACGCTAGTCCTCGGTTGACGTTTCTCATTCCGGAGATGTGAGCTCGTGGATGGTAGGGCGGTGTCACGCTTGAGGCCCTTTTCTAGGCGAAATCTCCCACCAAGAGCTTTGTCTGCGTCCTGTCTTCCTCAGCTGGTCTGAACGTCTCGTCCAATTCAACTTTGATCAGGTCAAGTCGCTGTCTGTAGTAATCACCGACACTGTACCGTTTGACCATATCAAAGGCAACTTGGAGATATTTCTCGACCCCTGCTTTGAATACGGTAGGTCCCAACTTGCCTCCGCATTTCACGCAGACTCCTTTCAAGGGTGCTCGGCGTGGTTTCCAATTGCACTTTGAGCACCGACATCTCTGCGACGTGAACGTTCGCAAGTTCCCTACCAAATCTCGTAGAATATGGGTTCCGAGGACTTTCCTAGCAACTTCTTCTCCTCTCACCGCCACGATCTTGTCCGCAAGATCGAGTTGCTCCTTGACTTTATCCAGCATCGTCGGTAGTTCCTTGTACGCGCTAGTCAATCGCGCCCGGTCTAGATCTTCTGTTGGGTGTGTGAACCCAATGTTCCAGTTGCCCGACAAAGACTCCCGGGCGTTGTTCAGGGTCGGGACAAGATCCTCGATCTCCTTGGGGCTCGCTCCGACTAGTGTTTTCTCGTAGAAAGCGATGGGGAAAGTGGTGACTGTTTCGATGTTGAACGCTTGCCGTGCGACTTCGGTCGCGTTTAGTAATGGAGCGAGCAACAGCGGGGCGTCCATCAAACCCCCAATCCTATCTGGGAGGTATTCTCTAGAGAAGTTCAATAGTACATCGAGCAATAGCGATACGGAGTCTTCGTCTCCATCGCAGTCTCGCCGTTTTGCAGCGTGGTATAACGGGTGGGCATAACACACGCTCGCTTTGGTGAATCCGACGATTCTTGCCACTGCGCCGACGGATGTATGAGGCGATAACCCGACGACCAGATGCCCGATTAGGTCTTCCTTTTTCGATGCCTTGTAGAGCTTGTCCATTCCGTAGTACGAATTGAGCAGGTCGTCTAGGAACCTGGTTACTTTCAACAGGTACTCGCCGCAAGCTTCCGAGACGACAAGGTCCTGTATCTCCAGAGCGCACAACTGTCTCGGGTCAGAGAGCTCGCGCCCATCCATGTCCTGCGTGTACCCTATCTCGCGGGCTTTCTCCAGGCTCAGCCCGATTTCTCCTGGTCTGAACTGGGTTAGCACCGCGTTCGACGCGTCAAACCGGAGGGTTCCATCTTTGAACACGGAGACATCTGATTTTGCACGTAACAATGCCTTCTCCACAGGCTCGGGCATTCGGGTTTTGTTGATCAAACCTTTCACTCCTTTCACCGATCCTTCGATTTTTCCCAGTCTCAACCTCCCAACTGCCTCGTCCAGCATTTCGACCAGGTTTACGTTGACGCTCCGATAGGCGACGAGGGAACCGTTGCAAGTGGAAGACGAATCATGCGATGTTTGGCCGCACTCGGGACAGTTCGTACTCATCTTCGTCTCTCGTCCGCAGACTGGACACTTGAGTTTCGATTCCCAGCGACCGCATTGTTGACATGATCGATCCACCAGGTCCAATGTCACTACGGATTTCCTCGATGCCTCTATCAAGTCACGGCGAGGGCCTCCGGCTTGGCCCGTTGGAAATAGCCCGTGGACCCGTGGGGTCATGATCCTCTCCTTGGCCTTTTCCGGGCGGCCCATGCGTGCGCCGACAAAGATGGGCGCCTTGTTCTTTATTGGAAATCCTGCCAGCAAGCTCAGCGCTTCAAGAGAGCTTGCTCCCTTGACCTGAGTTGCTGGGGCTTCGAGGTTCAAAATCGTCCGAAGAACCAGTGCATCATCGTCTCGAAGCTGGATGGCACCCGCCACCATCTTGTGCGGCATTCGAGCCTGTTCCAGAATGTCCTTCAACTTCTCATCGTAGGGCAGAACGCAGGAATCGTCAAGGTAGTGGATGAGTTTCTCGCGGAGATAGTATACGTCTTGGATCGTCACGAGGCTCCAGAAGTGGGTGTATGCTGGATGCAGAGGAATTCCGAGGCTCTGGGATAATCCAATCGCCTCACGGGCTCGCGGTTTGACAGCGAACGGGTTGTAAGCGAATTCCTTCAATCGCTCTGCTGAGATATTCAGCAATTGCTGTGCTTTGTTTCTGTTTTCCGGTTCGTGGAGCTTCTCCTCCAGCAACTGCGCCCACCACGACTCGACAAACCCCGACGGGACTAGCGCTCGATTATTCTCGAGAAACTCCCCATATCCCACCATCAAGTCGCCTAGGAATAGTATCTTCTGAATCTTGTCCCGCAGTGCTTTGGCTTCTTGAGGCGAGTCTATCCTCATTACTGAGCCATCGATGAGCTTCACGACAGGAGGCTCGATGCTATCGACCGCATTGACGATCCCTGCCTTCCCTGGCCTTTCCAGTCTCATCTGGACCCCAACTGCGAGAAAGCCGCCGAGAATCTCCATGGTGGCTGGGTGGACGCCAACTGATGCCATGCCAGTGTTTCGCGAGCGGCCGTATCGTATTCTGAAACCTCCAGCTGCTCCCGGGAAGGCGAATATTGGTCGTCCGCCGACAACGTCCTCCATGAACATGAACTCTTTCGCCTCTTCTCCCTCTGATGACGAGGTCTTCATCATAGCCAGCCATCCCCAGCCCTCCAGTCCTAGCTTCTCAACGATCTTCAGAACCTTGGTTGATCGTCCGAGCAGTCCGTCATTTACTACTCGCAGTGCCCCGCCTCGGACCCGGTTTGTCTCAATGCGCATCAGATTCCGGTTGACCGATACCTCGACGGGGTCTGTCTCCACACCGTTCGGCTCAACGGTTAGACGCATGATCGCGTCTTTGAGGACGCTGTCCGGGTTCCGGTATTGAAACCGGGCGATCGATCGCTCGTAGAGGCGTAGCTCTTCAACGAATCTCATCGCTTCCTGTTCCGACGCGTGATACGGGGGAATATTCAGTTGCCGACGGACGTAATCGGCGACGATCATTGTCAAACCCATCTCTGTCCCACCGGCCGACCGCATCGGGCCGGCGAAGTATACGGCTAGGTGCTTTGATCCATCCACGTTTGTTCGGATCTTGACGTCGTGGATTCCTTGGATCGGCGCTACTGTCACCGCCTCATCCAAAACTGCTAGCGCCGTACGGATTGCTTGTTCCGCCGCCTCCTCAGCCTCAAGGCTCCCGAAATGGCCCAGAACAATGTCCTCGCTTATTTTCAGCGCTGTCTCTTCGCGCGAGATTAGTTTACTCAGTTCTCGGATTCTGGCCGCGACCCCGAGTGGTCCGACGGATTTCTCGACGCGCTCAGCAAGATCATAGGTCGTTTGTGATTCGACTTTCCATGAAGGGTCGAGTCCTTTCGACCGGGCCTCCGAGGCTATCGCGTACTGCCGGTTGTATTCTTCCTCTATTCTCTTCGCATAAACATGGTTGGGCCGATTCTCTAGAACTTGCACAGCGAGACTTCGACTACCGGCTACCGTAAAAGGATTAATTGTCAATTTCCTATTGAGATAACCGAAACTGTTCCTAGGTCAGGTGATTATGCCGATTTCTAAGAGCGAATCTTAAGAGTCAGATGCGGATAACCTGAGATGCGACACGCGATGAGTGATCGTTCGCGAGTCGGGAACACGGGAAGACGTTCTGCCTGGGATAACAGAACATCGGTACGTCGGCTTCACGGTATCGAATATCGAATGCTCGAGGATTCAGATGACATCCATGATTTCGTCAACACCGAGGTACGGAAAGAGCTGGACGCAGATTTCGAGAGCATGGGCGAAGATCCCCGACATGACGCTCTGCTCAACTCGCTGGCGAAGCGGAAATGGAAGTTGGAAATTGTCGGTGTTGACGAGGTTCGGATGAATCCTTTGATCCTGAACTCCGCTGACCTCAAGACTGGTCGAAAGTTCGTGGAGCGATTGAGAGAACGTCGATTGGAGCTTCGTAAGGCCTTGGAGGCAGGTGGAGCGGTTCTCTGGCCGATAGTTCTCCTGCGCGAAGAACGGCTGCTTGTCGATGGATACTGCCGCCATTCAACCCTTCAGGAAATGAATATTCCCGAGGCATACAGCTACGTAGGACGCTTCGTCGACAAGTGAACCGATTAATCTGAATAGGGTGTGGTCGCACTTCGAACTCGAATCGTACAACCCTGTCCGCACGACTCGATTTCACGTATCAACGGACCATCACGCGTTGCTCTGAAGCTTATTTGCCAGGAACACACCTTGGTTTATTGTTGGTTCAACTCGTGTCCATTGCGTTCACCAGCGCGCTGGTCAAAGGCGAAAAAGGACAGAGGGATATGCAAAGAATTCCAATTGACACTGGGGCTTTCTTCACGATTCTGCCCTCCGAAGTCCTCTTCGAGGTAGGGGCATACCCTGAGGACTTGAAAGCAAGACTCGAACTTGAACGAGGAGATTCTCTAGAAGCCCGGGTCTATTCTGTCGTCGTTGCCGCTCAGGGACGAGAGGACGTAACCCTCGCCGTCACATTCGAAGGTGCTCAGCCAGTCCTGGGCGCAAAGTTTCTGGAAGATCTTGGCCTGAACGTCGATTCTGAATCTGGCCTATTGGAGCCATCGAGGCCTCATGGCTTCGCTTTCAACTACGAACCTTAGAAAATGTCTTCTAGCACTCGTGCCAGGGTCATACTGCACTGTGACTTGGACGCTTTCTATCCCTCCTGCGAGATCCACCGGGACCCTTCACTGAAGGGCAAGCCATTGATCGTGGGCGCGGACCCGAAGAATGGCAAAGGGCGCGGCGTTGTCACATCTTGCTCGTATGAGGCGAGGAAGTTTGGCGTTCGATCCGGAATGCCGATTAGTATGGCCTGGAAGCTATGCCCTCAAGGCATCTATGTGCCACCAGACTTTGAACTCTATGGTGAAACCTCGGAAAGAGTGATGGATATCATGCGTGGCTTTGCGGATATTTTCGAACAGACCAGCATCGACGAGGCATACATGGACGTCAGCAAGAGATGCAAAACCTACGATGACGCAAAAGTTCTAGCCTACAATCTGAAAGCGACTCTGAAGGAACGAGAAGGTCTCACTGTAAGCGTTGGGATCTCCCCTAGTAAGTCGATCTCTAAGATGGCCTCGGACCTGCAGAAACCAGACGGGCTTACCCTTGTTCAACCAGAAGAGGTCGACAAGTTTCTCGAGCCGTTACCCGTCAATAAGATCAGCGGAGTAGGCAAGAAGACAACTGAATTTCTCCAAAACAAAGGAATCGAGACTATTGGTCAGTTGCGCGAAGTAGAGGCGAAAAAGCTCACGGACTGGTTTGGAAAAGGCGGGGTGTGGCTCTGGGCCATAGCGAACGGGATCGAGGAGACACCCGTGGAAGAGCGCGGACTACGGAAATCAATTAGTGTGGAACAAACATTCGAGAAGGACATTCAAAACAAGACCATGGTCCGGGACGCATTAGAGTCTCTAAGTCACGAGGTTCATGACAGACTCTTAGGTGAAGGCTTGTGGTATCGTACTGTTGGGATCAAGGTGCGGTTCGAAGGGTTCGTAACGTTTACTCGCGAAAAAACCCATACCGGGTATGTAGACGACTTGGGAGTCATTCGAGAATATGTCACACTGCTGTTCAGAGAGTTCGAGAAGGACAGGAGAAAGATGAGGCTTGTTGGAGTCAGGCTATCTGATCTCAAGCCGGCCGAGGGGAAACAGGTCAAACTCGTTTAGTGTTAGTTTTCAACTGAAACAAATTAGGAATGAGGCCCCTCGGAAGAGGCCTCGATTGGACCCGAAACGTTCGTCCTATGCAGTGAGGGGTCTCTCCTTGAGCTGCGGCACTTCGAAGAATGGCGCAAGGGTCGCCTTCACTGCCCGTTGGGCCTCAACGCCGAGTTGTTCGAAGCCCTTTCCACAGAACGGGCAGTTCTCGAACTCACCACGGTTAGCTTGTTTGGCGAACCATTCTCCACAGTGCCAACACTTCACTACTGCTGTAACGCACATGCCTTCTACTTCACCTCCCTCAGGACGCGTCCTAGTTCGAGCCTTCTTCCGAGTTGGGATTTAAGGGCGACGATGACCGCAAAGGCTCCAAGAGTTGCCACCGTGCGCTCAATGAACATCAGGGGTGTAACGCCAATCCAAAAGTCTCCCGTGAGGTTGAGAAGCGATATGCTCAAGACGTTCAAACTTACTTGTTCAGACATTGCAGTGTAAAGGGCAAGCAGCCCTATCCGATAGGGGTGTTTGGCCCTTAATGCGGCCGGTAGTGAGATCATCACTAAAGTGTATGGCGCCAACCAGAAGAGCGTCCCTCCTTTCGAGAAGATAATGTAGTAAACAGCCCCTGCTAGAACGTATGCCCACGGAGCAATTGGTCCCCATTCGTAGTGGAAGGCTATGCTCCCCAGTGCGACGGCGAGTAGTGGGATCAAAAGTCCTGGCAACCCGAAGACGTGAAAGAAACTTGTCTGTATGAATGCTGACCCGAGGCTACCCACGAAGGCAGCGGCCGTCGCAAGAACTGGTCTCAGCAGAAAGGCTATGATCGGGAGCATCACGATTTCAAGCGTTATGAATCCAGGACCACCGATGAACGGGGTAAGTGCGAAGAAAGCGGAAACAATGTAGACTGCAGCGAGAGTGGAAGTCAGCGCAAGTTCTATCGTCGTGACGCGAGTCTGATCTAATCTATTTCGAGTTTCCATTCTTGCCCCCCGACTCCGGGATTTGTTCGAGGCGCAACGGGTGGGAGGCCCCACTCACGCGCCCGTTGATTCCAACGGGTAGGGTGACGCTGTTTTAAGACTTACGAGAAGTTCCTGGCAATCAGCTCACATAGGCCCAAGTCTTCTAGGACGATCTAACTAATTCAGGGCTGAAGGCTTTCGTAAGCGTGATCAGTCTATCGTAGGCTATCCGGTGCCGGAGAGTAATCTTCTCCGGTTTTCCTTCCTTCGGCGTAATCACGATAAGGCCAGTTCCCAGTAGGCCTGGTCTCTTGAGTTCTATTCGGCTAATCTGGTCCTTTTCTATCTCGAACTCTTTCATCCGTTCGAGATCTATTATCGTCTCGGCGCTCTCTTCTGAAGAGAGTTTTGGCATCAGCTCGCCATGGATAAAGCCAGCCAACGTGCCACCCAAGACTCCACCACCATTCGCGCCGAGGTCTATGCCAATTAGTCTGCTCGTTGTGAAGTAAATTCCATATCCGATGTGGGTCAGGCTCCTCGCGAGGAAACCGCCCGCGAACCCGCCGAGAAGCACTTCACTATTCTCCATACCTTAGGCCCTGGAACTACGCTTGCCGATTCTCGCTGATAAGAAAATCGTTCCCGGACCGGAGCATTTGTCCGATTAGGTTATGGAGGCCCGAGTTCAGAATCTTCTGGTTGTTAGGATGTGTTGGCAATCGGGTCGCTCGCTGGACGCGCGAAATAAAGGAGGGAGTTTCCGAACGGGTCTCTACCCGATTAGGCCTGTATTGTTGCTTCCACGGAGACAGCCCGTGCTAGGGCCTGTTCTGGAGTAAGATCCATGCTATGGGTGTCTTTTGCGTGAAGCTGGACGTGTTTCACTAGCTCATCGTCAGATGGGGTCCGGAGCATGAAGCCGCAGTCGCAAGTTACTTGTTTCGCCATATTTGCTCGCCCTGGCTCGTTCGTAGTCGTCCCTAATAAAATGGCCATTATCGGTCTAGATGGGAGTTGTAGCTTTGCGTCAGCGACGTGGTCTGACAGAGGGCCAGTTATCGGCAACTATTCCTCGGGGAGTCTCCTTTACCCAGTCAGGGATAATCACGGCTCGGAGAAGCTCTTGCACGGAAATTCCTCGATCTATTGCAGCGCCGGTTAAGACGCGATAGTTCTCGTCGCGAAGCGACATCATGAACTTTGTCAAAATAATACCACCTACTATCGCCGCCGCCCCTAATAGAGTCATGTTCCGAGTCCTCCATATTTGCAGCGTCTTCAACCTCGACAACTCAAGAGAAGAGAATCGTGATTCTCTACGAGGAGCGATATCCACATGCCGACAGCACAGGATTACTATGCGGTTTTTACTCCCAAGATCCTATTGGACAAGTTACTGGTCGCTCTGGAATAGGCTAATAATCGTGATCTGACGAGGTAGTTTTCGAATACCCCATGAGGCTGAGCAAGCTATCCTATGTGACCCTTTGGGCAGTTCACTTCGACAAGGTCAAGGCTCTTTACAAGGAAACTCTCGGTCTTCCGGTTGCCCAGGAGAATGAGAACTTCGTCATGTTCGACACTAAGGGGTCTCGGCTCGCGTTCCACCGGCTCACCAAGGCCCCGCCCCTCTCCCGCTCAACAATCGAAGTCCACCTGGAGGTTAACGATGTCGATGAAGTCTACTCGTCTCTCAAGTCTAAGGGCGTGAAGTTCGATGAGCCTCCGGCGAACCGGCCCTGGGGTACCCGGTCAGCAGGTTTCAAAGACCCTGAAGGTTACGTCGTGGAGATCGTAGGACCCTTGAGACCAGGCGAGCCCTCGAAGGGCACCTAGACATCCTAGCTTTACTCGTGCTTAAGTTTCGGCTTGGTCTTCTTTTTCTTCGGCGTCAGAGCTGGTGTTTGTGGGAACAAGTACGGGGTCGTTTGAGCCCCAGTCGGTGGCGAGCCTACATGCTCCATGGGATGCAATACGTGCTTCTCCGGCGGCGTGACCTCTAGGACCCCACTCTGGCTTAGGACTCTGTAGTGGTTTAGGCCTTGGTGGTGGAGGAACTTGTGTAGTAGTAGTTTGACCTGTTTGGTCTTTGCCCCCTCGATCTGGAGCTGCGTGCCCTTGGTTCTCATTTTGCCCTCGACCTTCGATTTCAGGAACTGGGTTGCTTCGCTCGCTCGGTCATGCAATTCTTTCAGCTCGACTGTCAGCACGGGTTTCGGCATGCTAAATCATACTGGGAGTCTTGGCCGTTTAAGACTAGAGCATATTCTATCGCATACGACCCCGGATATCACCCATTTTAACCCCTGATTCCGAATCTGAGCCCACGATTTCTAGAACATGATCTTCCACGCTTATCCCTAGGGGAATCCGTGGGGATCGAAAAAGGCAAAACAGGCCGATAACATGCCCGTCTCAAAGAAACAAACGCAAGTCTGGTTCAGACAAGAAATGGGTCATGGAAAAAATGACCCAGATCGTGTTGAATGTCCCGCGACGCAAGAGTGGTTGAAGGGAAACCTCTGATCCAGGAAATCGCCCATTATCAGCCCTGATCGCGATTCTAGGACCCCTCCAAACTCTCCCCTGAGAATCGTTCGGGTTTGGCTGAAATAATGGCGAGTTTCGCCTTGCGATCTAAGCATGGATTACGCTTTGAATCCTGAGACTCGCCCAGAATCGATGCCAGACAGCGAGTCACTACCCCCAAGAAAAAGGGGGTATTAGCCAAGCATCTCGCGACGCACAAGCGCTTTCCCCGTTCTTTGTTCCCACTATTGTTCCGTGAGAAGGTTGGGCGAGCATTATAGCTACAATCTTCCCTTCGGTATCTTGTGATTGATGCTGTAGTGTCCGCATGCTCAAGACCAAGATAGTCGCCTTCCTCGGCCTGGCCCTAACGCTCTCGTCTCTCCTCCTAGGTTCCCGGACACTCGGCTACCAGCGAGCAGCGAGCAGTCCTCAGCCTACAGCTCGGCGGCCTATTCCTTGTCCTAGGTGGATTCTTGCGGTTATTCGACAACCATCCCCTCGAGAACGCTCTCGCAGGGCTCTACGATCTCGAAGCCCTGACAAGCTAGAAGCCTTCTGGTTTTTCTAAGGTTCGTCCTTGTAGAACTTCGCCAGGTCCAGCGATTCCCGTGTCTGCTTCTCCAACTCTTCCATCGTCGGGTACACTGCCCTGTAGACCTCCAGAACACCCTTCTTCGATCTCACATGCACCAAGTACGTTGGATAAGCGGCATGCCGAAACACTCTCTTGCTCTCCCAGGACTCTGTCCGGTCGTCCTCTGTATAGCGAACATGAACGTTCGCGAAATGCACCATTCCGCCCAGATCCGAGTTCATTCTTTCCGCAAGCTCCCGAAACAGGGGCTTCTGTTCCATACAACCTGAACACCCATCCCTAGTGAGCGCGGTCACATAGACAACGCCCAACTCTTTCACGAGAGCTCCAACCGCCCCGTCATCAGGTAATCCCTTCAACCGTTGAAAATCGATCACTTCTACACTTTTGTCAGAAATGACCTGGCTAGAAACCGTCAATGCGATCCTCTTGAAAACCAGTCAGATGTTCAATATAAGAATAAACTCCGTAGCCATCGCGGTTTCGCGGACAAAAGAGGGATGTGGTCCCTGTTTAGGGACCAGAACTTACCCAGGTCACCGAAAAGCTAGTGTTGTCGCTGGACGGGTTCGAGGGTGAGGCTTTCGTCGCGCCGCCGCTGGTCACCATTGTTATCTTTTGAACATTCGAGCCGAACGTTCCATAGGCTGCCGTGGTCACACCAATCGTCGCATAGCAAGTGCTGCCGACTCCTGTACTATCGAGTCCGAATTTGACTGTCCCGAAGTTTGCAAGCGGGAGGATACCACCGCTACTCGAGGGTGCCTCAGCGATCCATTCTGCTGAGGACTGTCGTGCCCGGTGAACCGTTGACGAAGTGCTAAAGCTCTGGCCCGTCGTAATGTCAGAAATGCTGACGGTGAATTTTCCGTTGCCCAACGCATGTGCTTCTGCAGATATCACGTCCCCAGGATGAACAGAGATGCCGTTGATGAGAAACGATGGGTGCGGGAAGAATTCGTACCAAGCATAGTATGTGGGGACGCCGTTCTGGCAGTCAGAATCGGTACCTGTCTGTTCTACAGTGCCTGAGCTGTACCCGTCGATTCCGACCCAGAAGCTAGAGTATTGGTTAGTGCTCGGACAATTGCCCTGTATCGTCGGGACCACCCATGATCCCTTTGCGTCGCTGACGGATCCGGCAGAGCCTGTCACTGCGAATCCGCTCCAGTTGGTGCTGCTAACGCTTCCGTCGTGAATGCGTGGTGCGACTATTATCGATGGTGTTGGGAGAGCCGCGGCAAAGCTGATAGTTGATAGGAAGACAATAGCGAATGCTGCAAGGGTTGTTGTGAAGAAATGTCGCATTGACATTTTTCTCGAACATTTTCTGCGAAAGCGGAATCAAAATAAGCCTTGTGGGAATCTCTTCCGGCTATTCTCGCGAGCGCCAAAATAACCCTGTTAGGAGGATCTATATTCCAGAGGCGAGGCCTGGGTGAGCTATTTCTGCAGGACTCCGGGTTCGGGGCGGAGTTCAACGATGAGTCCATCGCTCCATTGGTACTTTGCATCCATAAGCTCGGTCACCTTCTTAGCCAGTTCGGGCTCTTCAGACGAATCGATAATTCGGCCCAGCCCCACGTACTTGTCGCTATCCACTTCGAACGAGATTCCGGGGTGGTTCTTGATGTTTCGAACCCAATGCGCCTCATCCGGTATTACGAGACGAGATAGAATCGTCCCTGATGTCGGATGTACCAGATTTCTATTCTGTGAGGTGCCTTAGTCTTCCAGCCTTCAGTAGTGAGATATAGAAACTGGTGGTTGTGGTCCTTCAGGGAGCGACCCCCTCTGTGAAGTAACGCTAATGGTTACTTCTTCTGCTTGTCAGGAACATAAGCTAGGCCCTGAACCTCTACTTTCATCCCAAAGAGCAGGTCGCCGGCCTGGACAGTTGTCCTCGCGGGCCTCGGATCACTGAAGAAACTGGAGTAGACTTCGTTCATCCCAGAATACTCAGCTAGATCCTTGAGGTAGACTGTTGTCTGGAGGACACAGTCCATGTTGGACCCCGCTGCCTCCATGATCCTCTGGAAGTTCTCCAGAGTAGCTTTCGTCTGGGCTCTGATATCTCCGGGAATCACTTTCCCGTTCTTGTCGATTGGTCCTTGCCCTGAAACAAACAATAATTCTCCAAACCTGAGCGCAGGCGAGAACGGAAGACCAAGCGGCGCAGGGCCCGTTTTCACAGCTTCCCTCTTCATACGAATCGACAAGGCGGCATCGTATCTTTGATGTTTAAGAGTTGAGAGATAATACCGAATAACTGCCAGACATGCTGGAAAAGACAGTTTCAAGCCCAGAGATCCTCGGCCCGATACCCCTGAAACTTATCGAAGAGGCCAGAGAACGGATAAAGGACACGGTTCTACGCACTCCCCTCGTCCGCTTAAATGTTGACGCTGCGCCAGCAGATATCTTTCTGAAGCTGGAGAATCTGCAGCCCACTGGCTCCTTCAAGGTCCGAGGGGCGAGCAACGCGATTGCCCTCGCTGGTCCAGAGGCAGAGAAACGTGGAGTATACACCTGCAGTGCGGGAAACATGGCCCAGGCACTCGCCTGGCAAGCTCGCAAAAACCAGATTCCTTGCACAGTAATCGTCCCAGACAATGCTCCAGAGACGAAGCTGGAAGCAATCAGAAGGTTCGGCGCAAAGATCATCCAAGCATCGTTTGACGAAGTCTGGAAGGTCGTCGTGACTCACCGGTATCCTCCTCTCGACGGCTCCGTGTTCATTCACCCGTTTGCAGACATTCGAATGATGGCTGGGAACGGAACCGCAGGTCTAGAGGTCCTCGAAGATCTACCTGATGTCGAGTCGGTTGTCATACCGTTTGGAGGTGGAGGACTTTCCGTAGGGATCGCGTCAGCAATCCGCGCGAAGAGTCCTCAGACTCGAGTCTTCGCTGTGGAGCCAGAAACCGCAGCACCATTGTCCGCGTCTTTCGCTGCTGGCTCAGCCCAAGAGATCGAGAGAATCCCCAGTTTCGTTGACGGTATCGGTGGAAAGAGTGTTCTTCCCGAGATGTATGAGCGAGCAAGAAATCTGCTTGTGCCACTGGTAGTTTCTCTCTCGGAGATTGCCGCAGCCATCAAGCTCTTGGTAGAGCGCAACAGGATCGTTGCAGAAGGCGCTGGAGCAGCATCCGTTGCTGCCGCTATGACAGGCAAGGCGGGTTCTGGAAAAATTGTCTGCATCGTGTCTGGCGGCAATATTGACTCTTCAAAGCTGGCGAAGATTCTTGCCGGCGGTGTCCCTTAATTATTGGGTCACGAGCTTCAGAACATATGACCCGAGGACTTTACTCGCCAAGATTACGAGAATTCCCAAAACTACCATTTTCATTGCTGACTTGGCCGCTGATTGTTTCAGGGTTACTCCTCGAAATGCTCCGAGTAAGAAGAGCAAGATGACTCCGATGATTATTGATGCTGTTACGGCATATGTTTCCGGGAAGAGTACCAGGGGAAACAGCAATACCAGTGAGGCAAGTGCGGAAGTGATAGCTGTGACTATCCCGGAGCCTAGCGCTCTCCGATTGATCTTTCCCAACAATCGATGGATTTTTGGATGCTCCGTTGTAAGGGGGACATGTTTCTTCTTGTTGCCGTTTGTTTGTCTTGACCGCTGGCGATTTGTCCGTGTTATCGCCTCCAACAACTGTGTCTTCTTTTCGTGCGTTTCGGACAAATAGGTTGCCGCAAAAACAGATAACGCACCCGCTACTGCTCCCCCTACACCCGTTGCGAAGATCTGAACGGGGATCAGCGCTGCGGACCCCGCGGCTGATATGATTCCGAGAACGGAGAAGAGGCCATCTATGGAGCCGAAGACGAGTTCAGCGCTTCGACTTCCTGTCTCTTGAACTACTAGCTCTGTGCTCTGTACTGCCAGGAGGGGTCATCCCCGAAGGGGAATGCATGGCCATGACTGGATTCCCCGGCATGAGCATGTTGTTACTAGACGATGGCCTCCATAGAGAATCCCGCTTGGGCTATCCGGATATTGTCTCAGCGGAGCTCCTACGTTGCCGTGGTCGGTGTCGTTACGAGGGATTAGTGCCCGCAGGAATAGGCTGGGGTCCCGGATTCTTCTCTAAGCTCTTTCCCATCTTCGCGTTCTTTGCCGTGAGAGCTGCGGCAAGTAGGATCTTTGCTGTATCCTCAATCGAGCCAAAACTCGTATCCAAGATTAGATGATATATTGACCAGTCATCAACGCTGAACCCGTAATGTTTCCGATATCTCTCAGCTTGCAACCCTTCCCTGTGCAATGTTTGCCTCCGTGCCTCCTCCAGACTAACGCGGTCTCGTGCCGCAATTCTCTCCAACCTCACGACTAAAGGCGCAGTCAATAGGACCCTCAGGTCAGAGATCTCCTTCAAAACCCACCCGGCGAGTTGTCCATCGACCACGACGTCACCCCTTTCCGCCTCTGCCATTGTTCTTTCGTCTACCAACCGGTCGATACTCGGATCCGCGGCAGCCAGTTCCTGAAATTTTTCCAGCAGGACCTGTCGCTCCTCTGCCAGCTTTCTGAACATTAACCCAGCCGACACGTGGCGGAGACCAAGTGATCCAGCCAGCTTCGCCGCGTATGTAGACTTACCAGACCCGTGCGGCCCGCTAAGGGTCACAATCAATCGATGGAACCTGACGCGCGAGCAACTCGTCTAATCTCAAATGCCAAACAGTTCCCGCACAGTACTCCACTAAACGGACGCGAGGGAACACGCGAGCTCTTTGCCACTCCTACCGGTCTCCCCGTTACCACTCCATGTAACTCTGCTCCGCATCGCGAGCATTGCGCGCTCCTGTGCGCCTTTGCTTCAAAATGGATAGAACGAATTCCAGACGGTAGAGTAAGCACTTTCTTTCGGCGCCCGCGAGTCCTCTGCGATGGGCGCGTCAACTAGAATCTCCCGTTGTTGGAGTCATCGAGAACGAAGATTGGACTCCAAATAGCCTTGAAAGTGGGATGCTCAGAGTAAACGAGCAGATAAGATACCAGTAGAACAGGGACAGTACTGAAAACATGCCATTGGCCGTTGCTGTGGTGAATGGGAGGACGAGCGGTGCGTATGCTACCGGGATCGAGCCGATCGCCCTTACTACGGTGTAGTAGATCAAGAGAAAAGGAATGATCGTTATCGGGTATGTCTTAAACTGCTCGAAGGTCGATCGCGAGCTCATCTTCATCATAGCCGACTGACGTCTCATAAGTTTCTCGAGCGCTTTCTCGTCTCCATCTTTCTTGGCTTTCCGCACTGCACTGGTCCAGGCCATGTATTCCCGTCTTGAGTTTGCAATCATCTTGTAGTTCACAAGGAACCTGTTAGCGGACATAGTAATCAGCGAGAGAACGATCGCTGCACCGAGCACTAGGAGTGTCGCAGAGGGCGGATGACTATATTGACGGAGAGGGGCTGCTAGCGTGTTGAGAATGTCGTCGATAAAGTTCATTGCAGGGTCCGCTTCCGGATTAGCGCTAATAGGTCCTCCGCCGCTCTTCTCTGATGCCCATCAGGATTCAGAACGATTTGGATGGGCGCACCGGCAAGAACAGCGTTGGCGCTGGCCATGTATCTTGACCATTCCAGGTCGGTCCGGGCCTCGTCTACTGTCTTGCTATCTCTCTCACGCGTTCTGTCCGCATTCCTTCTCCTCGCAATATCCTCAGGATCCGCTTCGATCAAAATGATTAGGCCAGGATCAAGCGCTTCCAGGACTCTTCGCGGCGTTCCCGGCCAGATTCCATCCTTGGTCCTGACGAACATGTGAGTGTCAACCACGAGGGCTGATTTACCACCGGTTTTTCCAATCTCGCGCGCAGCTTGCTCCTGGACTTTCGCTTGGAGCTCGAGGTCCTGGCGGCGCATATGGTCCCGATGAACGGTCTTTCCACGTTTCTTGAACAGCTCGTTCATCACGTTTCCAAAGTTCACTATCTTCAGAGGGATGTTCTTTTCGTGTGCAACTGTTTCCAGTTCCTGTAGAACTGTAGTTTTGCCAACCCCGGGTATGCCTGCTACGATGATGGTGCGAGACACGTTCTTGGCTCACTGTCCGAGGAATCCCTTGACTCCAGGGTATATTTCCGTGATTCTCTCTTTGACTAGTATCTCGTAGTATTGTTCGATGATGCCTACTGTCAGTAGAATCCCTGTTCCAGTGCCGAAGGCGCCAAGGAAGTCAGCGCCCGCCGCTATGGTTCCTATGACAATTCCTCCGATGATGGTTACGGTTGGTATGTAGCGGTCGAGGATCTGTCTTATCGTAGTGCCAGAGCGTCTGAATCCTTCTACTTGCATTCCAGAGTCGATCAGCTGTTTTGCGACTGTCTTCGAATCCATTCCGCCCACCTCCACCCATGTAACGGCGAAGAAGACGCAGGCTAGCACGAAGATCCCCATGTATACTGCCGCTCTAATAGGATCCTGAAGAACGACGGTAATGGATCTAGGAGCGAACGTGTAGTATGCGAGTCCCTTGCTGGGGACGAGTTGCGCATTGGTCGAGCTGGTAGGTACGAAACAGCCGGGGAATAGGCTGAGCCAGAAGTTTAGCCCCGTGCTGGAACACGTTGGATTGTATCTCTGGAAGAGGAGTTGTCCGATGAAAAAGATGTTTCCGAAAAGGGCGGCGGCGAAGATGACGGGTATGTTAGACACGTAGAAGAACTTGATTGGGAAGCGTCCTCTGAAGCCTCGGTATCTGGCGTATGAGACTGGGACCTCGACTCGCAGGCCGTTCAGATAGATTATGAGGATGAACACGCCGAGGGTTGTGAATAGTCCGACCATGTCTGGGAGCCCGCTTCCTCCCCTGTACAGTGCGCTTTGCCATGCGGAGAAGCTGCCGGGGTTTGAGAGTACCGGCCCGATCGACTGGGCGAAGGCGAAGATGGCGCCGAAGTATTTCCCATCCGCGACCGGTGATATCGGCCCGATCGTGCTCCATACGATCGAGAGGCAGACTCCTGCGGCTATGAAGAGGCTGATTCCGCTTCCGAAACCCCAGTTTTTCTGCAGCATCTCGTCAAGAAGTATGATCACGACTCCTGCGACCACTAGCTGGACGAGGATTAGGAATTGAGCCTGCAGACTAGGCGTGATAAGTTGTCCCGCTGAGTTTTGTACGTTGTAGGCTCCGCCTATCAGGAACGCTATTCCCTCGAAGATGGTCATGAATACTGACAGTACTTTGCTAGCGCCTGTGAATAGTGCTCTGTCAGCCGGGTTTGTGAAGTCCACGTTGATCATCTTCGATCCGGAGAGCACTTGCAGGATTAGACCGGCTGTGACTATTGGCCCGATTCCGAGCTCGACTAGTGTCCCGCGGTTGGATGCGAAGATGACTCGTAGGGGCCCGAACTGGTCGTTAATGTTCCCAGTATGGGTGATTCCGTAGATAGGCGTCTCCGCCATTATCAGATAGACGACTAGCGTGACCGCGGTCCAGATCAGCTTCTCGGTGAAGCCAACTTCTCTCTGGGGTGATTTGACTCCTGGGAGAATTCTGGTCAGGGGTTGGAATAGCTCGATAAACCTGACCGTTAGTGATCAGTCCTGTTTGTTCTTTGTTGGGAGGACGATTTCTCCGCCTGCCCTTCCGATCTTCTCTTGGGCACGTTCGGAGGTCTTTGAAACAATTATTCTTAGCGGCTGGCTTATGCCGCCATTTCCCAATAGTTTCTGGTAGCCGGCCTTTCCAAGGTCAACCTCGACCATGTTGCCGGCTCGTTTGGCGGAGCCCTCTTCTATCAGTCGGTCTAACTGGAGAACGAGGTCGCCCACGTTGATCGCGTTGGTGACTTTTTGCCTAACGGGGTGGAAGCCTCTGCTTCCCATCTGCAGGTCGTAGCGTATGACTGCGGACCATTTGTGGCGTTTCCAGCCCGCATTGCCATGACCGCCGAGCATTCCTGAGTCTCGGTGTTGGCCCGATCGTCCCCATCCGTGGCATCTAGAGCCTCTGAGCTTCCGTGTTTTTCTCTTTGCTGTGGTCATGTCGGGGTTCACGTGTATGATTTCTTGGCTGCTAGAGCATGCTCTAGTCTGAGCGTTTGTGGGGACCGGTCGCGGCGGAATTAAACGTTTTTCCAGTACTCTTGATCCAGACGCGATTTGGGTGGATGCGGGGAAAGCCAATTAGGGCCTTGCATCTGCTCCGTTGCGTTGCGGGACTTTGGCATTGCGGGAGTTGCCAAGCCAGGTCAAAGAGACCCTTGGAGAATGGGTCGTGGAAGCGCAGGCCTGAGGCGCCTGTCCCGTAGGGGTTCGTGGGTTCGAATCCCACCTCCCGCACCAACAAACAATCAACCGACAGCTTTTCGTTCCTTCGGGCTTTCGTCTTTCCCCGCTCTGGCACACGGGGACTCTGCAAAAGTTATACGAATTTCTTTTCGGGATCCTCTTTCTGTCTGGGTGGGATTTCGGGCTTGTTTTTTCGAGACGGGTTCGTTATCGGCTTGTCCGGGATTTCTTGATCCCCGTGGAATCCCCGAGTGATAAGCGTGGGAGTGTATGTTCTGAAAATCGCCTGCTTGTAATCGGGATCTGGGCTGATTATCAGCTTATCCTAGCTGATAAGCCCAGAAGTTGCGGATTTTATTCCTGCCTTTTAGGTCTCTGATCTTTTAGCGGGCTCAGCGAAGGTTGGATACATGAAACCGGTTGGAGGTTTTTGTTCCGGTTTCTTTTCGAAGACTTGTTTCTTGATAACGAACATTTCATTCTCCATGGATTCAAGGCTCATACTCCTCAGAATTGCGTCCTTGTACCAGATCAACTGACCTGCAAGACGGGTCCACCTGATTCTCTCGCTTGCTGGAGCGCGCTTGGACTTTGCCATCCTAGAAGCCTCGTCAATCAGATCCCTTAACGCCGCGATCATATTATGCCTCTCGGACTGGCGCCACTTGGACATCAATGGATACGGATCTTTCTCGACATCATAGGGGGGATCCGACATTTCTCAAAAACCCTAGGACTGAATCCTCTCAACAAGTATATTCACAAGAGAGCGATGCGAAGACTCGGGCCGAAAGAGATGCATCAAACACACCGAAGAAAACATGCTCGTCACAGCTGACTCTTAGATTGGCGTCGGGAGTGGCATATGAGCTGGAACCTGTGGTTCACGCTCTGCACGATAATTCTTGTTCATCCCACTCAAGAATGCATTTTAGACTGAATGGGATTGGCCCAGCAATGTGAGAGATGTAGAGGGAGCGCTTAGATTCACTTCAAGAGAGCCCTGGCGGAAGTGGCTTGAAAAAAACCATGCCACCAAAATTGCCGCGCTGTTAGTAATCTACAAGCGTCCCCCGAAGAACGAAAGATTTCCATCTCGCCATGCTCGCGAGGAGGCTCTGTGTTTCGGTTGGATTGATGGATGGTACAAACGCTTAGATGATGAAAGATGGGTGATACGGTATTCTCCGAGACGAAAGGGGTCCAACTGGTCGAAGTATAACATAGCGAGGGCCTGGAAGCTAATGAACGAAGGGAAGATGACCCCTGCGGGGATTGCGAGGCTCCCCCCTGATGTCCTCCGAGTCTGGGAGAGACACAGGCCTCCAGTAGTCATCACCGACCGAGGTGGCGGGATAAACCCGCAGTGGGAGATTAGATTCTCGGATGGAAAGAAATATCTTTCCAAGATTAAGATGCCAGCATTGGCCCCTTGACGGAAGAAGGGCCTACCAGTTCGTGCCACCGCCGGGATTACTGCTCCTCTGCGAAAAAATTGTGGACACGCGGCGCTGTGTTACATGTCGAGCTGCAGGCGGGTGTAATGGCGCCGGGAGTGGGATTTGAACCCACGCGGCCCGCAAGGACCACAGGCTGACAGGAGCCTATCTTTTCCAGGCCTAGGCCCACCTTTCTCGGAGTGGACTGCCCTGTACCAGGCTCAGGAATCCCGGCTAGCCTAAGCCCGTTTACGAGGAGCTATTTTCCCCTTTGGGAAAGAAACCGAAAACAGCTGCTGAAACTTCGACCGTTCGAGAAGTAAGAACTAGAGTGGCGGTGGGTGCGGGCCAGCCGTCAACCCTTAACGGGCGAATGGCAGTGTCCGCGCCCGGGGGACGCCACCCTTGAATCGGCCAAGTCGTGAGATACGATTCTAAGCCTCGCGTAACCGACCAACACACACGGTCGTTACTACGAAGTATCCCCCTCGCAGGCACGATTTTAAGTGGGCAAGCAGACAATCACTGAACAGTCATGGAACGCTGCGCCGTCTGCGGGGCGGAAGAATTCATCCCCTACGTGTGCAGATACTGCGGCCGTACACATTGCGTCTACCACCGACTCCCCGAGAACCACGAATGCCCCAACATCCAACAAGCACGAGCACCAAGACCCATCATTCGAGTCGAGCGACGCTCGTCGGGGACAAACCTGAGACTGATCAGGGCCCCAAAGCTATCCTCAGTATCGAGCCGAGAACTCTACGCGCTGACCGCAGCTCTTCTGGTCCTTAGTCTCAGCTTCTCCATGAGGTACGTGTTCGGCGGCCTAAGACCAGTTGAGATTCTAGAAATTTTCTTCCTCACTATCCTAGTGATAGGAACAGGCTTCCTGGGACACGAGCTGGCCCACAAGTTCAGTGCTCAACGGTACGGATGCTGGGCAGAGTTCAAGCTATGGACTGTCGGCGCAATCATGGCCCTATTGTTCGCTGTCATTTCCCAGGGCAACTTCATCTTCGCTGCCCCCGGGGCGGTCTACATCGCCTCCCGCTCCAGTTACTTCGGCGAAGGAATCGATCGGAAGGCCAACGGAGTAATATCGCTCGTCGGACCCTTGGTCAACATCGCAGCCGCCGCGATATTCGGGCTAGCCCTCGTGGTCTCCACAACCCTCGGTTTCGGAGACATCGTAATTGGCAATAGTTTCTATTTTCTTCAGAAAGGAGTCCAGATCAATCTCCTGTTAGGTGCATTCAACATGATTCCCTTCTTCATACTCGATGGTCAGAAGGTCTTCACCTGGGACCGAAGAGTCTGGGCTGCTGTCGCAATTCCGTTGTGGATAGCAGCAGTCGCCGTCTCAGTGCCCCGTATTCTCTGAGCTGGTTCTAAACCTCAACACGCTTTGTCCAAAGAATCGGTATTGCTGGCCACACTTTGAGCATACAACTTCATTTTCCTGATCAGGACTAACCTCGACCGTAATCTCGTCTCCACAATTGCAGACGAAGGTAACCTTGTTTGCGCTCAAGCTTGTCAATTGAACTGGGTTACCACGGAACGACGATGCTTCGGTTTCCACAGCTTGGGATAGGTGTCAGTCGGCATGATCACCCTAACCGTCTTAGCGGCGAGCCCGCGCTCGTCCTTCATCATCTGTTCGGTTCCGATGAGCGCTCTTGATAATGCGACGAGTTCTCCTTTGAGCGTAAAAAGCGCGATCGCGGTCTTGGGGCGTATTCCCTCGCTTAGCTTCACTATCCCAGGAACAGCAAGGTCAGCACCGTGACATATTGAACTGACAGCGGAGTCGCGAATGTAGATTCGCGGAACATACTCGAATGCGTCCTCCATCGGTCTAACGATTTGTCGGAACATCCCTTCTCTCTCTTCTGGGGAGGCCTGAGAGAGTTTGAGTATATCGTAGAGAGAGTGTATGTCCCCTTCAGTGAAGGATCCGGATCTTGTTCTGCGGAGTTCTCGCATGTGAGCGCCTACTTCGAGAACTTCCCCGACGTCGTAAACTAGTTTCCGGATGTAGGTTCCTGCTTGACAGGCGACGCGGAATAGAACCTGTCTTCCATCAATTTCCACATCGTCGATGGAGTAGATTGTTCTTTTCCGGACTTCCCTCTTGACCGCGGCTCTTACTGGGGGTTTCTGGAATATGTCGCCGACAAATTCTTCCAGTACGCCGCGGAGTTTGGTCTGGTCGACGTCGCCGTGCATTGTCATGATGCAGACGTACTCTTTCCCAGTGAGGAGGAATGCCTGGATCGTCTTGGTAGCGTCTTCTAGTGCTAGTGGAAGAACGCCGGTGACCATTGGATTACTCCGGCCCTAATTGGGACCTCTAGAGTTCCACCGTGGCCAGCGTGGTTCAACCGAAGGAGACGTTTGACCCATGCGACGACTTCGTGGCTTGATGGGCCTGAGGGCTTATCCAGGTTGATCAGACCGAATCGGATGTGCTGTTCAATCGTCCTCTTCTCTGGCGGACAGCCTAAGGCCGGGTCTGTTTCCTCGTCGAGCTTGATGAGCAATTTCTGTGACTTGTTCCAGGGAGCCTGTTGTGACAACCGATCTTTCTCCACCACTGATGGAGCATTTTCTGATTCTTAAACTGTCGTAGACGATGTAATCGTCCGCAAGCTACGGTTGGATTAGGATCCGCTGATCGCAGTCTGGTTCTTACTAGGCTGCTACGCTGATCTCTTTGATTGTGACTATCTCTTTTAGGTAGTTCGTCTTCTTCGCCTTTTCCGCTACTTTGGCAACGTCCTCGTCAGCTGCGCCCTTCTTGATCTCGATGGTCTCCGGGGTCGGTTCAACGTGTTTGACGTTGGTTCGACGGCGACGGACTCCGTTCACTTTCTTGGGTCCAGTGATTAGAACAAAGTTCTTGTCGATAACATCGACTATGACGCATTTGCGGCCGGCCTCTCTTCCGTTGAGTTTGACGCAGACTCGTCCGACTTCTATCGTTGGCACAGTCTCACTTCTAGGAGCTTTGTCACTCGCCGATGGAATACGTCATTTAAGGTTTCGTTGTAATGCGTACTCCGGCAAGCGCATCCAACCGTGTTCCGGTGAAAAAAAGTGTTCTCGGCGGCTCTAGTGCCTGAGCGTTGGGCGCGACCTTGCTACGATCTCTCTTGCGGCTATGACCTGGCGCGGATACTCTTTTCCTCTTCCCGAGAGTCTCTTGTCCGCCTTGTGGGCCTCAAGTTTGGATGTGATGTAGTTGACGGCTTTGTGAATGTCGAATTGTTTGCAGCTGAAAATGTCCATGAACGCATGCTTGTTGTCCGGGAAGGTGTGAATACTGATGTGGCTCTCGGCAATGATCACGAAGCCACTGATCCCCCATTCTGTCGGATTCCCTTTCGGTTTGTATACGAACACATATGGCGCCGTGATCTTGTGCATGTCGATAACATCCGGAAGCTCGTCTAGGAGATCGTAGATGTAAGAAAGGTCGGAGAGCTTTTCAGGATTACACTCCGACAAATCAAGTGTAAGATGAGGCCCGAACATTTCTGGAATTGATTTCTCTTTCTCGCGAATTTTTTTCGGATGAATGGCCAACAAGGCGCGTGACGTATTTAAGAATTGTTTACACATCGACCGAGTTCGTCGGTAAATTTTTCCGGTGAGAAAAAAATCCGCTGTCGTAGAAAATTTTCGTTGTACGAACTTTTTCACCGGTGAAAAAAGTTTGCAACCGAAACGGAAACTTGGAGTTGAGAAGGCAAGATCACTTGGCGAGATCCAAAACGGATCAGACACGAACTTGCTAAGCGCTTGTTTCGTGAGGCGCAAAGCTGTCGCAAAGTCGAAACGTTAAATTAAGCGATGAGGTAGGTTTCCTCTTCCTCGTGTAAGCGCGATGTCAAGAGAGTTTAGGCTCATCCTCCGTGTACTCGGAGCGGATGTGGATGGGACCAAGAAGGTGCCGTTCGGGCTGAGCAGGATACGAGGAGTTGGGCCAAATTTCGCCCAGGCTGTCGTGAAAGTAGCTCGAATCAGCCCTGAGGCGAGGATAGGGAGTCTAAGCGAGGCGGAGATTGCAAGATTAGAAGACGTCATCAAGGATCCGGCGAAACACGGGATACCCTCACGATTGTTTAATCGCAGAAAGGATATCGAGAGTGGCCGAGACATGCATCTTGTTGGGCCGGATCTCGCGCTCAGAAACAAGGCCGATATCGATTTGATGAAAGATATCAAGAGCTGGAAGGGCATTCGACACTCCCTTGGATTGAAAGTGAGAGGCCAGCGAACAAGAACTACTGGACGCTCAGGGAAAGCTGTGGGAGTCAAGAAGAAAGTTCTCATGGAAGCGGCACGAGCGGCAGCGACAGGGAAGAAGGAAGAGAAGAAGGACTAGTACTTGGGAGACCCGAGAAAGCCGAGAAAGACTTACGAGACTCCTCGTCATCCGTGGCGAAAGGAACAGCTCGAAGCGGAGCTCCATCTCCTTGGTGAGTACGGTCTCAGAAACAAGCGGGAGCTCAGGCGTCACGAGACGATGCTCTCGAAGATACGCGGGATAGCAAGATCTCTCCTCGGCGGGTCCGAAGAACAAAAGTCCCAGATTGAAACTCAGTACCTTAGACGCCTCGCACGGCTTGGAATCCTACCGGAATCTGCGAGCGTCGATAACATTCTCGATCTCAACGTCAAGGACTTGATGGAGAGACGCCTCCAAACAATCGTTTACCGGTCAGGACTGGCAAAGAGTATTCACCAGGCACGCCAGTTCGTCAGCCACGGGCACATTAGTATCGCAAACGAGATTGTGTCAGTGCCAAGCTACATTGTCAAACGCGATGAGGAGTCCAGAATCGCCTTCGATCAGAGAAGTCCACTGACGAATGCTCAGCACCCCGCGCGAGCCGCGCCGGGAGGAAAGAGGCTTGCTAGGGTTATAGAAGAAGCGCCCATAGTCGCACCGGTTATGCCCGCTCTCCCGGTGGTTTCACCGGAGATCAAGGAAGAAGTTCAGGCGGAACAGCCCCTCGAACTAGTTGAGCCAGATGAGGAACTGGCAGCTGAGCCCGAACCCGAGAAAAAGTAACAAGCCACTTAAGCTGAGCACTCACTCCATCCGAGACTAGTTTAGCTCATGATCTTCTCGGCAGGTATAATCCTGGTTGCAGGCGGAATCTGTGCCTGCGCACCGCTCTTCAAACGCGTCTCACAGGCGCTCGGACGCGCGCTCTCCATTCTAGGGTTCGCTGTCGGCATACTGGTGCTCATAGTCGCGGTCGACTATGCCCTCGGCCTGGGACTTCTCTCGGGCGCGATTTCTGACGCTGTTGCGTCGACGAGTTCTCCCTATCTGAAATATTTCTTGCCGGCCATGATTCTGCTAGGGATTCTACTCATCTCACGCCCTATTCGAAACGTTCGCTGGGCCTCGCTTCTCTCCCTAGCGTTGGGGTTGCTGATAGCATACTTTCTCAGAACACTTCTCCCATCCCTATTTACAAGCACCACGGTTCTCGTGGTTGTCTTCCTCATAGCAACTCTGGCAATTTACGTTCTGTTGAGGTTCGTCGAGGACATCTTTGAATT
>VBBD01000090.1 GCA_005882895.1 Candidatus Bathyarchaeota archaeon
CGCGAGTTGTGAGAGCGACGTCAAGCTGTGAGTCCTCCGATTCCCTTATACTTCTGCCATCCTAGATAATCGGGAGTGCGTCTGAAGCAGCTTCTCGCCCTTCTGCTCGTCCCCCTTTTGTTCATCCCGTATTCTGCACACGCTACACCTCAACAGGTCCCATACCTGTTTGAGAGGCTCTGGGGTGGTTCACAGCAAGACTTTGCGACCAGTATCACATCAGTTGGTCAAGGGGGTTTTGAGGTAGGGGGTCAGACAGAGAGTTTTGGGAATGGACGCACGTTCATACTAAAGGTAGATTCGGGCGGAAACCTCCTCTGGCAACGAACCTGGGGCGGCCCCGGATTCAATTGGCCCGGAAACCTTGCCACCGACATCGCTGGAAACGCATACGTGGCCGGGTACACGGCTTTCTCAGATAATTCGGACCACATGTTTCTCGTGAAGATTGATCGGAATGGCAATCTTGTTTGGCAAGAATTATTCGACGGTATGCAAGGGGGCAATGTGGCTGTTGACGCCACAGGAAATGCGTACCTCACAGGATACACATTTGGAACAATTCTTCTATTGAAGGTTGACCCTTCAGGGGCTATCGTGTGGCAGAAATCCTTGCAGGAATTGGATGTGCGGGCGCTTGCGGTTGCGACCGACTCTGGAGGGAACGCGCTGATAACCGGGAGGGTCAACGACACGGGGTCCGGTAACCAGGGCGCGTTTGTTCTCAAGTTCGATTGGTCCGGGAAGCTTGTCTGGCAGAGAGTTTGGGGTGTGAGCGGTGATACCGGGCAGGGGATATCCTCTGATATTCTCGGCAATGTCTACGTTACTGGCTACCATAACACTCCGTTGGGAGGCGCGAACCAGGACGCGTTTGTTCTGAAAATTTCCCCGTCTGGAGATCTCCTATGGCAGAGGACTTGGAGCGGAGACAGATCCAATTTTCCCTCGAATGTCGGAGTCCAATTTCTGGGGTATGGGGTCGCTACGAACTCTTCTGGGTATGTCTTCGCGACAGGCTCAGCCACTGTAGAGTTCTCCAGCCTACCATCGGATGTGTGTGTTTGCATGTTCATTCTCGGACTTGACTCAACCGGGGCGATTGTCTCTCAGAAGGTATGGGGAGGCCATGGAAACGCTGGTGGCCGGGCAATAGCCTTGAATCCTGCAGGAGGATTTGTGGTAAGCGGCATTGTTGATCACGGCCTTCACTACGCAATCGGGACAACCAATTTTCCTATAGAAGTGCCTACGCTCGCGTTTGGCGCGCCTTCGAGTCCGGTCAGTAATGCCTCTTTTACTCCTGTCCCCGTTCAGGGAAGTCTCTCCACGCCCACTGGAACTCAGGATTATGCAGGAGGGAATGATGCTTTCTTTCTGTTCTTACCTGCCGGGAATCCTCAGCTAGCCGTCTATGAAGGGACGCTTGTGAGTACGATACCTGGGGGTCAAAGAAACGTTTTGTTGGTATCGATCGAAGCGGGCAACGATCTTGTTTTCAACGCCTCCGTCACTATCTCATCGAGCGATCCTTCGTTAGTTCCTTCGAGAAGTGAGTTCACAAATTCGACGAGTTATGTGGCTCCTCACACGTTTGATATGTTTCACTCGGAAACTCTCTTGGTCCAGGTTCATGCTTCTGAGCCTGGGTTCACTAGCGTTCTAGACCAAAGGCAGATCGGAGCGGGTCCTCCCGTCTCGTTTCTACCAACGCTTTTCGGAATCCTAATTTTCCCAGCAATCATTGCCGGTGGCGTTGCGCTTGCAGTTGGCATTGTAATCTTATTGCTTAGGAAGCAGCTCTTTAGAACCGAAAGCGACGATTCTTTTCATCAATCTATTCGGGCTCAGCTATATACTGTCTTGAACAGCCTGCGAGCTTCTTTCAAATAGAGGCCACCCGATAGCCCCTCAAACGATCATGAGCCTTCAGGCCACCACCCGGGCAGTTCAACAAAAAACCGGCTACCGCTACGTCAAGTACACGTTCTTCAAACTCGACCCGGTCTGGAGAAAATTATCCTCTCAAGAAAGAGAGTCCTCAAAGAAACAATTCCTCTCATCCCTAAGCGAAACCGGGGACAAGATTCGGCCCCGATCTTATTCGCTGGTCGGTACCAAAGGCGACGTTGACTTCATGCTGTGGACAATAACCGACTCGCTAGAAACCCTCCAAGGCTTCCACGCAGACCTCCTCAAGACCGAGCTGGGAAAATATCTCTCCACACCCTACTCATACCTCGCTATGCTACGTCCCTCAGAATATTTCGGAAGACCCTCAGAGAAGGAACCTGTCGATTCGAAATACCTCTTTGTCTACCCCTTCACGAAAAAAAGAGAATGGTACAGCTTGCCCTTCGAGGAGAGACGGAGAATAATGAAAGATCACGTGCAAGCCGGCCAAAAATACCCCTCGGTTACCATACACACCTCATACTCTTTCGGAATAGACAATTACGAGTTCATCCTGTCGTTCGAAACAGATCATCCGGAAGACTTCCTCAACCTGGTGATGGATCTGAGAACCACAGAGGCGAGCAGGTATACGGCCCTAGAGACTCCGATTTTCACCTGCCTCAACGTTGAACCCGAGAAAATGTTAGATCTACTCGGGCCATAACAAGAGCGAAGTGCCACGATTGGCTGATTTCGAGAACGATAATTTCCTGCGAGCCTGTTGGAAGAAACAGACCGAGTTCACTCCGATCTGGTTCATGAGACAGGCCGGCAGATACTTGGAGAGCTATCGAAGGGTCAGGGCGAAAAACGATGTCCTCAACGATCGGAAAGTTCTCTCCAAAAGACCACGTTCCCTTCGTCACCGACGCGATAGAACTAGCTATCCAACAGCTAGACGGACGCACCCCCCTAATCGGGTTTTCCGGAGCGCCTTTCACCCTTGCCTCCTACCTGATAGAAGGAAGCCCTTCACGGGAATTTACGAAAACCAAGAAGATGATGTATGCAGAGCTGGAAGCATGGAAGCTCCTGATGACAAAGCTCTCCAGCATGGTCTCCGACTATCTCCTAGCTCAAGTCCGAGCTGGCGTTGACGCCGTCCAGCTCTTCGACAGCTGGTCAGGCTGCCTCTCTCCGTCAGACTACGAGGAGTTCGTTCTACCATTCAACAAACAGATATTCGAACGCCTGAAACCGGGGGGTGTTCCTCGAATACACTTTGGCGTCGGAACTGCTGGGATTTTGAAGGCGATGAGAGAAGCTGGCGGTGATGTGTTCGGCGTTGATTGGAGAATCTCAATAGACGAAGCCTGGAGTATACTCGGCCACGTAGCCATCCAAGGCAACCTCGATCCGGCAATTCTGCTCGGGGCGAATGACTTCGTTCACGCTAGGTCCAAGGATATCCTAGCAAGGATCGGCGGCCGTCCCGGACACATTTTCAATCTGGGGCATGGAGTCTTACCAGATACTCCACCAGACCATGTGAAGGATCTAGTTCAGTTCATTCATGGGACTACCCGAACCAAACGCTAGAGACGTCGAAACACATGAACAAACATCCTGCGGTCCTACTGATGGCCTACGGAAGCCCCAACTCACTTGACGAGATCGGAGAATACCTCCGCCAGGTCAGAGGAGGCAGACTGCCCACCTCCGAGGAGGTTGAACGGTTGCGAGATAGGTATCGACAAGTCGGCGGTCAGACCCCTCTCCTGAAAATAACTCTCGCCCAGGCGAAAGCGCTGGAGGAAAGACTCCGGTCCGAGCGAATCGATTCAACGGTATATGTTGGAATGAAGCACTGGCACCCATTCATAGAAGACGTCGTCGAGAAAATCGTGAGTGAGGGCGCTGCAAGCATCATTGGACTCGCACTCGCCCCCCACTACTCCAAGCTCAGCATCGGAGGGTACGCCGACGCTGTCAGAAGAGGCCTAGCCGGGACCGGAAGACCCGTCCCGTTTACCATGGTTGAGAGCTGGTATGATCAACAATCTCTCATCGGCGCCTTGTCCCGACGGATCCGTGACGGCCTCGAAAAGTTCAATGAACCGTCTAACGCGGTCGTCCTGTTCACAGCGCACAGTCTCCCGAAAAAATCCGTGGCTGAAAACGACCCCTATTGGAGCCAGCTTCAGGAGACCAGCCAGCTCGTTGCCACCAAATCAGGAATCAAATTATGGGATTTCGCTTTCCAGAGTGCTGGACACCCGATCGATTCTTGGATGGGACCCAGCATCAAGGAAAAGATAACTGAGTTATCAGGGAAGAGATTCCGCGAATTGTTGGTCTGCCCTGTCGGTTTTGTTTCCGATCATCTTGAGATACTCTACGATCTGGACATAGAGGCGAAGCGCTACGCATCGTCTCTAGGTGTGAGACTGGAGAGAACTGCCTCGCTCAATGATGACCCGGAGTTCATCAACGCGCTAGCGTCGAGACTAGAACCCTTTTTGTCAAGAGAGATTGTAACGGCCTAAGATCTGAACCCGAAGCGTCTAGGAGAAGGCTTTAGCTAGTCTCTGACAGTCTTCACTGCCAAGCTTCCATTCGGCCACATCAGCATTTTCTTTGACATGGTCCATGTCCGCTGCCTTGGGAATCGCAACTACGGAATCGTGTTGTAGAACCCAGTTCAGAGCGACCTGGTTTCTGCTCTTGCCCAACTTCCCTGCTATCTCATCCAAGTCTTTGAAAGATGATCCATGGCCCCTCGGAATCTTTCCCTGACCAAGAGGACTATACGCGATCAAGGTCAAGCCCTCCTTTTGGCAGTATGGTAGGATT
>VBBD01000062.1 GCA_005882895.1 Candidatus Bathyarchaeota archaeon
AACGTTTTCCACAAAGAGACAAAGCATTCTTGATCATATCCAGCACCCTTTGCTCCCCGGCTTCGTTGACCCTTCGAGCTGCCCTAACAACGCCAATACTTCCTCGCTTGCTGGTGCCGCTGATTGCTATGTTGCTCGCAATCGCATCCCTCGCGACGAAGGTTCTAGGGATTCCCAAATTGTCGGTTCCAGATTGTCTGCATAGATCAAGAGCCTCGGCGTAGTCCACATCGTCTACTTCGCACATGCTCGCCAGTTCGAACTCCAAAGCTCGCAGGACATCTCGGTATATGGGTCCGAATAGCCCGGCCGCCTCTGCAGCGCTAAGCTTTACGCTGGTACTCATCGAAGGGAATATCGAGAGAAAAATTTCCTGGGCTCGCGTAGGTGCTTCTGTCCCAAATCCAGCGACGAGTTTGGGTTTCTCTCTGAATTTTTGAAGAGTCTCGCCACCCCAAAACAAGGGCATGTAGCTTAGTTGAACGTCTTTGCCAACTATGTGTCCGCTGTGTTTTTCGATCGTCTCTCGGAGAAATGTACTTGTGAAGTTCGGCCGGCACAAGCCAGTGAAAGTGAGGCTAGCCCCTTGAGGGAGAAACTTGCATAAGGCACGGGTGGTTCTCTCAAGCTCGCTAAGCTCTTTCTGGCTCACAGCGTGGCTAGTTAGGATGACAATTGAGGGTGGAATAGTCGAGAGTTCCTCGACGTTTGATAAGAGGTGTGTATTTCCCGCTTTCCGGTGAACCCCAAGCAACCATCTGGCCTCGGCCAGCCCGCCAGTTTCCGTTCTCCTCGTCTTGGCTTCATCGAAATGTCCCACAAGACAATTTTGTTGTCCCGCCTCAGCAAACAGGGTTGAGATCAAGAGGGCTTCTGGCTGGTTTCCAACGATTGCAATCTTAGATTCGGATAGTTGATTGTTCGTTCGAAACCACCCATAATCTCGCGGGAACCGCAAATGGTCTCTTGAGTGGGTTAACGAATTGGTACGAATCTGTTACAATATTGCAGGGTCGATAGAGCGAAGTTGCCATCCTCACGAAATGGCGTCAATAGCCAGTTAGCACGAATAGAGCTAGCCCTCCTCGTGGAAGTAGTTCGGGGTCGCGAATTATTTGCATCTTTTTATCTACTTGTCGTTAGGCACTCGGTGCCCACTCGGAAAACTGATTATGAAAGTCTGGATTGAGGTTCTCACACCGAAACAGGCGCTCTTCTTCGAGCCGTTGTACCGCGCGCTGAAGCGGGAAGGACATGAGGCGTTGATCACAACGCGTGTCTACCGCGAAGCCGAACAGACCCTAAAGTTAAAGAAACTGCGATTTTCAGTAGTGGGAAGACACGGCGGCGGAACCGCTTTTGGAAAACTCCTCGCGAGCGCGGAGAGAATTACAAAACTCGCGAATCTGATTCAGGAGTGGAGGCCAAGCGTAGCGGTCTCCTTCTCATCAGTCGAGGCGTCTCGTGTCGCATTCGGCTTGGGTATTCCTCATGTTGCCGCCAATGACTCGCCACACTCTTGGATGGTAGCTAGACTGACGATACCACTGACGACTTTCCTTTGCTGTCCGCAGATCATTGGTCGATCGGTTTGGGAGGAGTTCGGCGGACCCTTACGCAGGGTCATCCTCTACAGGGCCTTGGACCCAGCAGCTTGGCTCAAACATCATCGTCCGAGTGATAACGTTCTAAGACAGTTGGACTTGAAGAAGAATAAGCCGATTGTTGTTTTCCGAACAGAGGAAGCGTTCGCGTCGTATCTCATGGGGAAGTCAAGTGACAATGAGCCTGTTGTGGCGCCGATCATCGATGAACTGCTGAGGCGGGGACTGGAGTGCCAAGTAGTTGTATCGACAAGGTACGGGTTGCAAGCGCCGGTGATAAGGAAGCGATTTGGTGAAAAGGTGACTGTAGTTGACAGGATAGTCGATGCCACTAGCCTACTTTCGTATTCGTCAGCCTTCGTCGGATCTGGGGGTACCATGACTGTGGAAGCTGCCCTCTTGGGAATTCCATCGATTTCCTGCTTTCCAGGGCCTAAGCCCCTTTACATCCAGTATTTGGAGGAGCTCGGCCTAGTCGAGACAATTAAGTCGCCTCGTGAGATCGCATCTAAGGTGCATAGAATGCTAACCGACCCTGAGGCGTTTGAAACCCAGAAAAGACGCGGAAAACAACTTCTAGCCAAGATGGAAGACCCAGTCGCCAAGATTCTTAGCACGGTAAAACTAGCAGGGAAGTAGAAGACCTTGAGCGAAAATACGACTGCCTTGTTGGATAAGATAATGTCAAAGAAGGCGAAAGTGTGTGTTGTGGGTCTGGGTTATGTCGGTGTCCCGCTCACTGTGGCTTCTGCGCAAGCAGGCTTTGATGTAATCGGTGTCGATATGGAGAAAGAAAAGGTTTCCATGATCAACAAGGGAATTTGCTATGTTGAAGACGCTTACAGCGAAAAATATCTACCTGACCTTGTAAGGGCTGGATTGATCAGCGCCACAAATAGCCTCCCCGATGGGGCGACTTCTTCTGACATAGTGATCGTCTGTGTGCCGACTCCTCTCAACCCCAAAGGCGATCCAGATCTCTCATTTCTCAAATCCGTCGCCAAAGACTTGTCGAAGAATCTCTCAGGATTCAAGCTCGTCATCGTTGAAAGTACCAGTTTTCCCGGGACCACGACAGACATCTTCCAACCTCTGCTCCAGCGAAAAGGAAAGAGTCCTGAGAAAGATTTCGCTCTCGTTTACTCCCCCGAGCGAATTGACTACGGTAATGCAAAGTTCGGGGTCAGAAACATTCCCAAAGTTGTAGGAGGCATCAACGACGAGTCAACTCAACTAGGGGCTGAATTCTACAAGGCGATCTTGGACGCTCCTGTCGTTACCGTAGGAAGCCCGTCGGTTGCAGAAGCAACAAAAATGCTAGAGAACATATTCCGCTACGTGAATATTGCCCTAGTAAACGAGCTAGCAATCCTCCATGAGACCCTGGGGGTTGACTTCATCGAAGCGATCAGTGCTGCAGCTACGAAACCATTCGGGTTCATGCCACACTATCCAGGTCCGGGGGTTGGAGGCCACTGCATTCCGAAGGACCCGTTCTATCTCGTCTTCAAAGCAAAACAAGCTGGATTCTTGCTGCGCCTAGTATCTGCCTCCAAGACCGTTAACAAAATGATGCCCGTTCATACAATTGATCGGTTGGCGAAAGCGCTAAGGACTGGCAAGAAGAGTTTACCAAACGCTATTGTTGTTGTCTGGGGTCTCGCCTACAAAGGCGAAGTCAAAGATACTCGAAGAAGCCCGAGCATAGAGCTTCTCAAACTCCTCAAGCAATCCCGAGCAAAGATTCGGGTCTTTGATCCTTACGTTCCACGTGTGATAGTGGGGGGCAAGACATACGAGTCCAGCAGCTCCGAAATCGAATCGGTCCGAGACGCGGACGCACTCATGATCGCAACTGCACACAACGCATTTCGAACTGTCGACCTTTCGAAAATAAGGAGCCTTATGCGTGATAGACCTATCCTGTACGATACAAGAAATCTTCGAACTAGGAGAGAATGCGAGGAAGCCGGATTCACTTACCTTGCAACAGGACGACCGTAAAATCATCATGCATCAGAAGAAGGAAACCGAGTCAACACTTGAGCCTGAAGCACTCAATTCACCTTCATAGTTACCCTTATCCGGGAAAGCCTAGCGTCAGAGTCCAGTGAGTCGCGATGAAGAGACGGTTGATGGACATTCTCGCTTGTCCCATTGACAAGCATTACCCCCTCGATCTACATGTCTTCCAAGAGAAAGAAGAGATCGTCGAGGGATTACTCGTATGTTCAGAGTGCGGACGCTGGTATCCAATTATGGATGAGATACCCCAACTACTTCCCGACGATTTACGGGAGCAGAGGGAAGAACTGTCCTGGCTAAGCAAGTGGAAAGATAACGCTCCACCTCAAGTGTTGAGGGAAGGAAAACCCTTCAACCTTCAATTGTCACGCTGAAGAAACCGACTGGGTCCGTATGGGGACCTCGGGAAGATCGTACCAACGCTTCCTTTCCCCAACCGTGTCACGCAACTTCCACTTGAGCGACTTCGGAAACGTCTCAATCGCATGCAGAAGCTTGTCGATTCGGGCTTCGAGGACCTGCTTAGCTTCAAGTTCTAGCCCGTATTTTGGAAGAAAAGTCAGGAGCTTCTTCAGTGTTAGAGAGATGGTCTTGCATAATCCCCAATCGTTTGCACACAAAGTCGAGATATAGCCAGTATCAATCACTTCCCTATCTCCGGAATCGATCCTTTCGACTACATCGTGGTCCTTTAGAATCGCGATTAGGTCTTGGATATCCTTCTCATTAGTTTCTACAACCTGGAGTTTCGTCAAGAGCAAGTCGGAGATAGGTATGGTGTAATCATCAAGAGTAAGCCTGTCTCCGAGATGAAGAGTATGGCACATTCTAAAAACATCTAGGAAAATGTCTACGACCCTCTGACTCTTTCCATCTTCGTAGATCAGCCTAGTAGCACCATGTAGGGCGTTGAACCGTTGGTTAGGCTCATAGCCCAGATCCGTGAAAAGCTTCCTAACCTCCCGGCCTTGTTTTCCTCTTCCGAAGAAATCTAGGTCGGGGTAAGACCTCTGGAGCGATCTGTGCGTTGCACTCGGACAATGGTACTTAACGGCAACTCCGCCGAAGAGCCTAAGAATGATCCCCCTCTCCTTTGCTTCATCCAGTACCCGTTTGGCCTCATCAGATATTGCCGATTGCATGACTAAGCAGCTGCTTCTATCCTACGCGAAGGATGGTTAGTCTCGTTTGGTACTTAAATTTCGTAGAACTCCAGATGGTACGCCAACCACTACCCTAGACAATTTAAAGGGTTAGAGCTCTCCCTTTCTCAAGTTTGCCCAAGACCAGAATCATTTTCTCTTCGGACTTTCATGGAAGTGACGTAGTTTGGAGAAAGTTCCTCAACTCCGCGTCTATGTTCAAGGCAAATGTCCTGCTGATGGGTGGAGATATGACGAGCAAGGTGATGGTTCCCATCGTACGTGAGCCTGAAGGAGGTTACACCACTAACTTTCTGGGCAAACAGGTGAAGATTTCGGAAGAGGGCCTTCCCGACATCAAGAAGCAGATTCGCCAGCATTGTTACCTCTCTTACGTTTGCTCCAAGGCTGAAGTCGAAAAACTGAGCCAAGATCAGGAGTACGTCGAGAAGGTCTTCGAGGACTTAGAAGTAGAGATGGTGAAAGACTGGCTGTCTCTAATCCCGAAGAAGGCTCCAGACGCTAGAGTCATCGTACATCCGGGAAACGACGACAAATTCGTTCTCGACGATGTTCTACGGAATTCTCCGAACATAGTTTTTGCGGAGGAGGCCGTGGTCCATTTCGATGATCTCCACGAGGCGGCATGCGTTGGTTGGTCGAACCCAACCCCTTGGCACAGCCCACGCGAGTGCACCGAAGAACAGCTTTTGGAGAAGTTAGAGAAGACAGTGTCACAACTGAAGTCTATAGAAACCTCTTGCTTCTGCTTTCACGTGCCACCTTATGATTCCACTATTGACATGGCTCCGAAACTTGACGCGACTCTCCGGCCGGTCTACGAAGGAGGGAGACCCGCGTTCATTCCGGTAGGATCCACGTCGGTTCGAAAGGTCATCGAGAAATATCAACCCCTCCTGGGGCTTCATGGCCACATACACGAAAGTCCCGGCCTTGTGAAAGTCGGAAAGACCCAATGCATTAACCCCGGAAGCGAGTACTCCGAAGGTATTCTTAGGGCATACATTATCGAGTTGGAAGGTGGAAAAGCTAGGCGGCTTCAACGACTTGAGGGATAATCCGTGCCGACCTCTGGGTCGAAAGCAACCTGTGCACGAAGTCACGGAATTCCTGGGGCTTGGCGTTTGTCTTGGAGATCGGAAGGTCAACATACTCTCCACCGACTGACTTGTACAGCCTCAGATTCGGCCTTCCATAACGGTCGAGTATAATCGATACGTTCTTGTAACTTCGCCATGGTCCATTTGCAATTTCCTTCGATCCTTTGATTATACTGAAACTCATGGAGTCGAATTCAATTTGAATATGGGACCATTTGAGGTAAATTGCTCGGCCAATAGAAAACCCTATTGGAAAAGCGGTACTGAGGAAAACTAGTCTGTAGGGGGTCCCTGAGAGGCCGTTTGCTAGAAGGACGAAATTGATGGCAAGAGCCGAGAGAAGAACAAAGGGCATGCTGTAGGACACCATCACTGACACCTGAGTCCTAGTCAGTTTTTCCAGATTTTTCCTCTCCCAGCGCCCTGCTTAGCCGCAGGTGTTTCTCGATGCTTTTGCCAATTTGATTGTTGCTGAGAACGATTTGCTTGACTGTGGTGCTTGCTACGGCAAGTCCCAATTCTCTCTTGTCGTATCGCGACACAAAGGAAACGATGGAGGGCTGTATGTTTTTCCTTGAGAACAGGATGAGCCAGGCCCATTGAAGGTCTTCGTCCTTTGAAATTCTGGTGACTACATCGACCCTATTCCTGAGCGTTTCTATGCCGAGACTACCCTCTCCCTCATCAACACAAAAGAGGGCGATAGCGTAGTTTGGGAGAACGGTCCAAGAAAAGAATCTTGATATCAAGAATCCCGAATTTCTGGTTCTGCCTTTTGCGTAAAGGGCAAAAGTCGTGTCCCCAATCCGGTAGTCCCTGAAGAACTCTGTTAGATCCCCTATCCATCTCGCTCTACCCCGAATAAGCCCTAGCTCAAAAGCGTCAATTGGGCGAGGATCTTCTGGCAAGGATTTCAAACGGATGGCATATTTCGCGCATGAAATAAGTGGATCCGCTGGTTACGAGTCAAGAGCCTATGATCGCAGAGCTAGATGCCATCGGGCAATCTCCATCCTACTCAGGGGGTATCTGAGC
This sequence comes from Candidatus Bathyarchaeota archaeon, assembly GCA_005882895.1. Taxonomy (GTDB): domain Archaea; phylum Thermoproteota; class Bathyarchaeia; order 40CM-2-53-6; family 40CM-2-53-6; genus 40CM-2-53-6. Next base: position 6,928 of record VBBD01000062.1, read on the forward strand.
GAAGATGGTTGAGTAGTTTATGCCCCGTCTCATCCTGTGAGCGTAGAAGACTACGACTCCGATCGCAGCAACTATGATCGTGAAGACAATTGCGTAAGTGTCCGGGCTTGCTTGTGAGAGCTCGAAGTCACCATATTTCGCAAATACGAAGATGTAGTCAACAGTCAGGTTTGCCACGAAGCCTAGGATTCCCAGAACGACCATCCCCCACTTGCCTCCCGGCTTGTAAGGGGCGGTCTCGAAAATTTGGCGCCTGCTTGCCCTGAGTGGGAGGATCACCAAAGAGAGTGTGAATAGCGTAAAGAATAAGGAGTCGTAAAAGTCGGTTATGGCTACTCCGCCGCTACTGCTCAAAATCTGGCCCAGCAGAACGTTCCCACCCAAGTTCCAGCTGCCGGTTCCTGCGTCTACCACTCCTGATTCCGAGAAGCAACCCAAGATTCCCACGATTCCCGTCACGATGACGGCGTTCACCGGAGAATGGAATCGATCGTTTATGTTTGCAAGAGGAGCCGGCAACACTCGGTCAAATGACATGGCAAAGAGTACCCGTGAAGCAGTAAGGATGAAAGGAGGAATATCGTTCGCGATCCAGAAGACTCCGAAGACGACCAGCAAAAAGTTTACCGAGCCTAGGTTAATGCCGCTTCCAGTGAGCCCTGCGACAGTCGTAGTCCAGAGTTTCACGTTAGGCAAGCCGGCCTTTACAAGGTCTCCTCCACTTCCATATGATAGGAAGCTCCAGGCCGATAGCAGAGAGTAACTGTTCCCACCGACGGTCTGAGATGCGAGACCCTTGATTGAGTCCGCGGCAATGATAGAGATGCTCACGTACAAAGCTATTATCAAGACAGATGCGATCACGAGGGTTCTCGGGAGAGATTTGTTTGCTTCCTTGATTTCCCCCGCAACGAATGTTGAGGCTGCATAGCCTATGTATGCGAAATATGCTCCCACCATAGCGGTGAAAACCGCGCCCCAATACCCCCCGGCCGATGAGCCGGCTGCATCAAGACCTTGACTTAAGGCGCCATTAACGTAATCTACGGGGGTGTGACCCAGAACGTTGGTCATTCCTTGGGCAACTGTAGTTGGGTTTGCCTGACTTAGCAGACCGAACACGTAAAATGTTAGAATTGAAGGAACCCAGAACATTGCCTGGAGCAAAAGCCCTGTCAGGCGTACCCCGAAGATTCCAATTACAGTGAACACGAGAACCAGAACCAGCCCCCCCGCGAACAGAGTGACATCGGTGATGTTGGAGCCGAAAGCGTTGGCGCCCAGCGGGAAAGGCCCAAAGGCAATCGGGCCCATTATTTGGAAAATTCCCTCGAATACCGCAACAGCGATTATCCCGAAGGACCATGCTATGCTAAGAAACTCAAGCCATGCCCCGAGGAATCCCCAAACGGGTCCGATTATTCTCGAGATGACTACGTAACCGCCACCAGACCTTGGCATTGCCGAGGACAAGACCGAGACCGCGAGAACTGAAAGAAGTATCGCTATTCCGCCAAGGATGAACGCCATTGTCATGGGAGGGATTCCCGCGAGATATTGATTCTCCGGAAGAGGTGCTCTTCCTGTATATTGGAAAACTCTCTTTTGCCAACCCAATCCTATGGTATTCGCCATGACGATGATAATCGCGGTTATTGCTCCGATTTCTCGGACAAGCCCTGTTGCTTTTCGGACGAATAATTTCTCTTCCGCCAAGGTATCTCGTTAGAAGGGCTGATTTGCGCCTCATTGCTAATTTAAGACTTTGCAATGGCTTCGAAAATAGGTTCTGAGGA
>VBBD01000026.1 GCA_005882895.1 Candidatus Bathyarchaeota archaeon
ACACTGGTATACTGATCACCGAGGCCGCTAGAGGAGAAGGCGGTCATCTACTGAACAAGGATGGCGAACGGTTCCTCAAGAGGTACGTTCCCAACAAGATGGAACTGGGACCGAGAGATATCCTATCACGCGCAGAGATGACTGAGATCAAGGAGGGGCGAGCATTTGAAGGCCCATACGGCAGTTATCTTCACTTGGACCTCACCCATCTGGGCGAGGAAACGATCGAGGCGAAACTCCCCTTCGTCAAAGAACTGGCAGAGAGATATTTGGGAATAGATCCAGTTCATGAGATGATACCCGTCAGGCCAGGTCAGCATTACATGATGGGTGGTGTTCATACTGACATGCATGGCTACACGGGCCTCCCTGGACTGTATGCTGCTGGAGAAATGGCGTGCGTCAGCATGAACGGTGCAAACCGTCTAGGCAGCAACTCGCTGACTGAATGCCTCGTGTTCGGCGCTGAGGCCGGAATCGGAGCGGCTCAGTACGCAACCAAGCAGGGACCACCGAGTTTCGGAAACCCTGTTCAAGGGCTCGCCCTAGACGAAGAGAAGAGAATCTACGACAAGGTTCTGAAACATGAGAAGGGGGAGAAAATTTCGACCATTCGAACGGAGATGCAGAAGGCGATGGAGGATCATGTTGGTATCTACCGTGATGAGAGCAGCCTCAGTCAAGCTTGCGAGCTCATCGGAGATTTGAAACAGAGAATGAAGAACGCTGTCGTTGAAGACAAAGACCGCGTTTACAACACCGACCTAGTCTCCGCACTAGAACTGGATTTCATGCTTGACGTTGCAGAGACCATCGCTTACGCTGCGCTAGCTAGAAGGGAATCTAGAGGAGCGCACTCTCGAACGGACTATCCGAAACGTGACGATGCTCAATTCCTCAAGCACTTGATGGTCTATGAGACTAGAACCGTTCCGAGGATCGATTCAATGCCTGTGACCATTACGCGCTGGAAGCCGGAGGCTCGCATCTACTAATGAGCCAAGATATTGCAACGATTAGAGTAACGCGATACCGACCCGAGAAAGATGGGAAGCCCTACTTTCAAGATTACAAAGTGCCCTACCGAAAAGACATGGTTGTTCTTGACGCGCTCAACTACATCAAGGCCAACTTGGATGGGACGCTGACCTATCGCTGGTCGTGCAGAATGGGGGTCTGCGGCAGCTGCGGTGCAAATGTAGATGGCGTCCCGAAGCTCACATGTGCTAGCTTTCTCCACGAGTTCAAAGGCCGGACGATCAAGGTGGAACCCCTCACCCACTTTCCAGTCATTAAAGACTTGGTCGTCAACATGGACGACTTCATGCATAAGCTGGTCGAGATCAAGCCCTGGATAATCCGAGAGAAAGAGTCCCCGCCGGAAGAGGGTGAGTACCGCCAGAGCGCGGAGGAACTAGAACGATACGATCAGTTCTCCTCCTGTATCAACTGCATGCTCTGCTATTCCGCCTGCCCAGTCTATGGGCTTAACGAGAAATTTCTAGGTCCAGCGGCTACAGCGCTGGCCTACAGGTACATTGAGGATTCCAGAGACCAGGGCAAAGCTGTTCGATTTCCAATAGTACATGAAATCGAAGGAGTTTGGGAATGCACCCTCGTCGGAGAATGCAGCGTCGTGTGCCCGAAAGGCGTCGACCCCATGCTTGCAATTCAGAAGACAAAGATCCTCGGAGCTACCAACGCTCTGAAATCACTGGTGATGCCGCGAGGAGGCGGAAAGTAGCATTGTCCAAGGAGAAACCGTTTCCTGAGTACAGACGCAAGCTGGGTCCCGGATGGTGGCTCGCCAACAGCCACTTCACACAGTACATGATCCGCGAGTGGACGAGCTTCTTTGTCGCGGTCTTCAGCCTCATCTACATCTACGAACTATCGCTCTTCGCATCCGGGGCGAGAGCCGACGCTCTCAACCTCCTGAAAAATCCGGGCGTCATCGCCTTCAACGTTCTAGCGTTGTTGTTTACATTGTACCACGCGTTTACTTGGTTCTATTTGATTGGTAAGGTTCAGCCGATCAAGATGGGAAAGACAACAAGCAAACCCTGGCAAGCCCTGTTAGTCAACATTGTCCTTCTGCTGATTGTCTCATTTGCAGTGATTGAAATTCTCGTTTTGAGGTAACATCCAGATGCCGAAGGTCGCTCGTCTGCACGCAATCCTCTGGGGAGTCTTCTCCGTGGGAGGTTTCATCGCCGCATTCCTACTTCCCGTGCTGATCTACATAGTCGGAATCGCATACCCCCTGGGCCTCTGGCCAATTAGCGGCCAAGATCCCACCACTTCGATACTCAACCATCATCATCTAGGGACCCTGTTTCTTTTCGTGACCGTAGCCGGGTCCTTGTACCACGGAATATACCGGTTCCAGTCGACCCTTACCGAGCTCGGCTTGGCGCGGGCAAAAAGGGCGTTAGAAGCGCTCGGGTACCTGATAGTTATCGTCGGTATCCTAGCCGTTGCCTACTACCTGTTGATGCTGAACCCCGGTGTTCTTAGTCTTCCCTGAATTTCTCTGACCCGCCTCATTCTAATACCGGCCTAGAACCTGTTGGCAGATGAGATAGGAAATGGGCCACGAGCATTCCCTCAGGGAATTCAAAGCTTACCGGGAGAAAATGAACGAGAAGATTCTGGAAAGAGGAAACCTTCAGATCAAACGTTTCTTCAACCTGGACACACAAGCCTACAGCGACGGAGCTCTTTCTAGGAAGACCAAAGAGTTGATGGGGCTCGTTGCATCTCTAGTTCTCCGTTGCGATGATTGTGTCACGTACCACATCATCCAGTGTGTTGAGCAGAAGGTTTCCGACGCAGAATTCTTCGAAGCGTTCAACGTAGGCTTGATAGTAGGTGGATCCATAGTCATACCCCATCTCCGGAGCGCCGTGGAGACGCTAGAGGAGTGCCGACAAAAAGAAAAACGATCTTAGCGGTGGGGGGTCAGGTTACCTTGTACATTAGCCAGTTCTTGTCCTTGAAATTGATTAGCCTATAGTCTCCCTTCAGCTTTCGACCCTTCAAGAGAACGTGGTACTTCCTAGGTTCCCTGACCTCCAAGACGTAGAATCCTTTGTCCCAGACTTTTACCTCACCGGCGCCATATCCTCCTTCGGGAATAGTCCCCTCAAAACCGTAGTAGCTGAGAGGATGATCCTCAACTTGGACCGCTAGCCGCTTGACTCCCGGTTCCGTTGGTGGACCCTTCGGGACGGCCCAGCTCTTTAGAACGCCATCTAATTCAAGCCGGAAATCCCAGTGCAATCGGCGGGCGTGGTGCTCCTGAACCAGAAAACGGGGCTCCTTTGCGCTGACCTTTGAAGCAACGATTGTCGACTTGTTGGATGAAGGTCTCTTGAGACTAGACCTATCGGGTGACGCGATGCTTATTGTTGCTCTTAGCATACTTAGGTCACTTCCCATCCCCATCCGGAATAGTTAATATTATGCTACTCTTGTAGTAGGTTCGACATGTTGCGCCGGAGGACCCTACTCATCGGCATGTTAGCTTTCTTTCTGATTGGATCAATGTTCCCATCATGGAGTATCTTGACCCTATCATCCATTCCGAAGGCTCACGCAGTATCTCGCTCGATAAAACTGACGGGCGCATCTTACACTGGTTGGAACGGAACTAACCCGGGCCCTCCGATAACGGTGACCAGGGGAGATAGTGTTTCCATGAGTTTGGTAAGTGGAGATGGCGCGCCTCACACTTTTATCGTCGATGTCGACAAAGATGGGGTCATTCCCAACCCCACCTGTTCAATAGACAAGTGTTCCCCTCAATTTTCGACCTCAACACCTTACCCGTTCGCTGTCGATTTTGGTCCAGGGACGTTCACATACTATTGCTCCATACACCTCACTATGATGGTTGGAGCTTTCATAGTTTCGGACTTTGGAGTTTCATCCAGCCCATCCTCTCTCACGATCCCTCAGGGAAGCAATGCAAACTCGACAGTCTCGATAATGAGTCTCAACAACTATGCTGGTGCAGTAACGCTTTCAGCCACGCCCCCCACGTCTTGGCCTCCCCCGTTCTTCGGTGTCAATCCTGTCCCTATCTCGTCCGGTATGACGAGTACTTCAAAACTCACAATTTATGTGCCACCTGGAACATCTCAGGGCCCATACAGCGTCACCGTGACGGCAAGTGACTCATTTATCTCTCACTCAACTAACGTCGCGGTTAACGTACCTGCTCCAAGCTTCACCGTTTCCGCCAGTCCAGCAACTTTGACAATCAACTCAGGATCTTCGGGCACATCCACTATCACCGTTGCTGGATCTTACGGATTTTCAGGGACCGTAAGCCTTTCCGCGACCGTCCCATCCGGCAGCGCCACCACCATGCTAAGCTCCGCAAGCGTGATGCTGTCCGCAACAGCAACATCAGCAACTTCCATGCTCACCGTTTCCTCTGCTCTCGGCATGTTCAGTGTAACCGTAACTGCGACCAGCGGATCGACTGCTCCTTCCACATTGGTTGCCGTTAATGGTCCAGACTTTAGTATCAAAACTAGTCCCTCGACTGTAAGTCTCAGTCAAGGATCAAGCGCCATGCTTGCGATTACACTGTCCAGTGTGAACGGGTTCTCAGGGGCCGTCGCTCTGTTGGCCTTTCCTTCTATAGGAGGGCCGCCTGTGACCGTTAGCCCTACCAATCTTCAAGTGCCCTCAAGTGGCTCAGTCTCCGCAACGCTCACAGTCATAGCCTCCTCTTCGGGGGCCTACTCCACGCCAATATCTCCGGGCAGTTACACGATAACCTTGAATGCGACGATGGGCTCACTGTCGCACACCGAGACCATCCCTCTAACCGTAACTTCTCCTTCCTCGGGCGTGGGAATCCTTGCGAGTCCTATAGTTATAGGAGGAATTGTCGCCGCTATCGCAGTCGTCGCCGGGACAGTTTACGTCCTACGCCACAGACCCAAGACAAAGACGTAGTCAATCTCGCATCCTCGTCCTTCTGAAATGCAAGTAGATCCCCGCGGACAGTGTTATCATTCCGATGGTTATCCCGATAGAATAGCTACCCGAGTCTGCTCCAGGAAACGCCAACAGCTCTCCGTTGCTGATTGGTCCAAAAGAGGCTGCTCCGCATATCAATGCGAAAGGCATGTATTTTGAGGGTCGCGCGACGCCGAACAACCACTTTCCAACGCTAAGCATCGCCAGCGCCAAGCCCTCTGACAAAGCCATGTATGATACAACGAAGGGAACGACTGCCCAGGGTCCAATCAGGACTGCAGATGCGACGAACGGGTTCTGCTCCCAAGCTCCTTGGGACAATCCAATTAATGTGAGGTAGATGTCGGCGACGACGAGAACGATCGGGATGGTGAAGATCCATCCGTCATTTCGGAAGAATAGTTTGGAGAGTTCTTCGAAATCCGTCGAAATTACCCAGAATCCTAACACCAGACAGGCAATACCTGTCACGAGGACAGGGGTGATTCCTAGTTGTGATAGATGTACTTGTCCGGAATCTAGTACACTGAACCAGCCTATGAGAGGGCTTGCCAGGACCCAGTACAGTCCCGATCCGACGAGCAGCAGTCCAGTACCCGGGGGGATTTTCAATTCTTTTCCCTACTAGAATTTCTTGATCGACCCAGTTGACGTAGCCGCTGAGAAATCTTGACTTTCGGGGACCGCGAGGTCGTTTTGGGTTTGAAGACGCGTAAGCCGATAGAGGATAGAATCGAGCTGATCAGCGTCGCGAGCCCCGCTACCGGGTAGAGGATCTGCGCCGCCACGCCCAGACCGGTCCCTTCTTGGGCAACGATGAAGGAGAATTCTCCCCGGGGAAGCATCGAGAGGCCGACCCTGGTGGCTTCATCTTTTGCTCCCGATAGTCTCGCGCCGGCCCAGCAGCCAAGGAACTTTCCGAAAATGGCTATGGTTAGGACTGCGATGATTGGCAGTGTAACCGTGAGGAGTGCTCCAATGTTGATGAGTGTTCCCATAGAGACGAAGAAGAGGACGATGAACAGGTCCTTGATCGGGCCCACCTTTTCCTTGACGAACTGGGCTTGGGGCCCTCTGATCATGAGTCCCATGAGGAACGCGCCAACCGCGGGCGAAAACCCAAGGTAGGACGAGATGAGTGCGAATGCGAAGCCGAAAGAGAGAGCGAGCAGGAACGCGGTTTCCCTGTATTCTTGATCTGCTCTGCTGATCCTATCTATGAGCCAGGGCGCGATTCTCCAGCCGAAGAAAAATATGATTCCCACAAGTAATGCTCCCTTCAATGCGAGAAAGATGATGTCCTGGGGGGGGACTTGGTTGCTGGCCGCGGCGAGACCCGGCAATAGTAGAAGCATGAAGACTGTTGCGAAATCTTCGATTATCGACGCAGTCACTACTGTGTGGGATTCCTTCGGCGTCAGGCTCTTTGTTTCAAGCAGAATCTTGCTCATTATCGCCGTGCTGGTGGTAGCGACCACCGCTGCGGCAAAGACTGCTTCGATCTGCGTGAGGCCTACGGCTAACCCAACGAGTGTCACGAGGACGAATGTGACTGCCAGTTCGACGATCGCAAGTATGAAACTGTCTGGTCCAATCTTTCTGATCTCTAGCGGATCTAGTTCGAGTCCGACCGTGAACAGAAGGAGTATGATTCCGAGAGAAGCAAGAAGGTCAATCGTGTTGAGGTTCTGAATAAGCCCGAGCCCGAAGGGTCCGATGATTATCCCAGCGATAAGTTGGCCGACTACAACGGGTTGCTTGATTTTTGAAAAGAGATAACTGAACCCTAGAGCAGCGAAAACCGCGAGCCCGAGGTCAAATAGAAAACTGAAATCAGCAGAAGCCGTCAATTGGATTTCCCGAAATGATGGTTTGTTCCTAATCTTCTCAGTTCCAGTTTAACAGTTTGACCCTTGTGATGTGGTCTATGGGTTCCAGTCCCAAAGATGAAATTAGGAGTAACAGGGAGCCTAAGTAAGAGAGGTCTCCTTGAACCGAAGTAGGATCCTTGGACCCTACAATTCTGGTCGTCTCGATCATTGGTTTGGGAGTTACGACGGGTCTAATCTATTACAGTTTCAGAACTCTTTCTCTTCAAGCGAAATATTGCTGCTAGGGCCTGGGTTTACATTTCTCTCAGTGCAATCTTCTCCAGCACGGGGGTTATGGCGTTCCTCATCGAGTCCCTGGCTCCCATTGGGCTGTTGTCGGTTGGAGGTGTGTTAGAGACTGTGGGTGCGTCATTTCTCTTCCTCGGACTAAGGAAGAACTTCCTTTTCTGGGCAAGCAAAGACCACTTCGCATGATCGATTCCTTCTGATTCCCTCTTCTTGCATAACAGGGACAGTTTTTCTGATATGCTGGAAATTTCTACCAAAAGGTAGATTCCACGAATATAAACGGTCGTAGAGGTTTTTTCACATGAAAGGTAGGTGACGATTATATTCCTGAGACATAGCTGAAACTAAACAGAAACTAAGTCTGGATTGAGTGCGTTGTCGGTGATTGGTCAAGTTCTGGAGAAAAAGGATGAACGATCCGTCGCTCATGGGCCCATCACTGATCTTTCACCGAAGCGTTTGGAGCTTGAAGAGGTCATTCGACTCTATAGGTCCATAGGACGCAGAAATACCGAATACTTCCAGTGGATTCACAATGTCTACTCTTGGATTTGCCTCCCGTGCGTGAGTTTCGACTATCGCAAGGTGTTGGGAGAGGACAAAACCAAGATGGCGGTTTTTGACGTCATGCTTGACGATCTAGCGGATAACTATGACACACGAAGCCAAGTTCTCCTAGAGGAATTTCTTCAGATCCCATGGCAGAATACTCGGACGAAGCATGAATACCTGGACGCTGGTGTTTCAATCTGGGAGGACTACATAGGATCAGTCGGGAGCTATCCGAGGTTCAGAGAGTTTGAGAGACTGTTCTATCTAGACCTTCGGCAAGTTCTCACCTCGATGATCTACAGTTCCCTGGTCAACTGCATAGGTCTTGACAATCCTCTGGAGATGAACATGTACTCCTCATACGGATGCATGGTTATGCTCGCGATGGATATGGACCTGATGTGTTCTCCAACTTTCGATATGAAAGATCTCGGAAGGATGAGGGCAGTAGGGTTCCTCGCGCAGAGGGTTGCGCATATTGGAAACATGCTCAATACGTATCCGGGCGAATTGGCCGAGAAAGATCTTTCTTCCCCAATAATATCCATGGCCGTCCGCAAAGGGATCATCGAAAAGGAAGAACTAGGGGACCTATCCGTTCTCCCTAGGCTCGTCAAACTCGAAGGAATCTTCAAAAAGAATGCACAATCGTACATTCAGAAAGTATCGACTCACGAGAAGGAGATTTCCAGTGTAAACATCCGGGGATTCTCCGACTTTCTCACGAAACTAATGGATCGGTTTAGCGACTCAAGATCTCTTAGGTAGACTTCCGAACTATCCAGACGAGACAATCAGAGCCGCCTTCTTCCTGACCTCCGGAATACGCGCTCCGGGCCTCGATATCAGTTCAAGATCGAAAAGATTCTCAAACATAGGCGTGGTCTTTGCATCATGTGCTGGGTAGTTTAACAGAAAAACGCCCGTGATCCTGCTCGAGGCCATTAGTTCAAGTGCTTGACGAACGAATGAGTGGGCTCTCTCCGGTCCGAGGGTGAAGATTTGGTGGGAAATACTGTCGAAGATTATCGTGAAAGGAGTTGACGCGTAGGCTTCGATTGTCTTGTTCACCGAGTCGAGAATTAGCGAGCTGTCGAAGGCCGGTATGAGAATCACATTCTCGCTCTCGACCTTTGGATAGGACACTCTTGATGTTAGTACGAACATCTTCAACCCTAGCTCATCTTCCATGGCCGAATGAATTGGGCTGTCCTTTCTTGTGAAGAGAATTACTCTCTCGAAATTGGAGGCAGCTTCCGTAGCTAATGTCCGGAGTATCTTTTCGTAGCCCGAGAGAGGATCATATTCCAGTAGGATTTTTTGCCCAGCGATTTCATCGTGAGATAGTCCGACTGTGCGAGAGAATACGTCGGTCGACTCGGTTAGGTCGATGACAGGGACCTTCGACTTCAGAAGGTCAAGGGTTGTTTTCTCATTCTCGAAAGCGTGGCTTGCAAAAGTCATCATTACTTGCACGTAGTGGTCAGGAGTAGCCCATCTGGGGTCCGCGATGTGGTTGACAAATTTCTGATATGGACGTTTGGTCCTATCGCTGTAGTCTATCACTATCCGTAGCCCATTCTTGCCTAAGGCTCTGGTCTCATTAGCGAGCTCTTGGCACTGACCAATTGCTGCTTCTTCGTCAAGAAGGTTTGCGCCTTGGTAGAGACTGTCGATAGACGGCAGCCGAAGGTTTCCCTTGGTAAGGTTATACTTTACATCAACACCGTTTCTTGAGAGTTCTTCTCGGGCAGTTGCCTCGTCATCAAAGTGAAAATACAAGACCCGGTTTTGTTGATTGACCCCTTCGTTGACAAACCTAGCGATTGGGGTAATTTTCGCGTTATCATTTTCATAGATTAGAACGATTTGGTCGCCCCGCATCACAGCTGGATTTGGACCCAGTGAGGGAACTAGTCCGAGGAATGCTTTGAGAAAAGTCGGTTTCTTGAAGCCACGAACGGCGACGACTAGAAGAGCGACGCAGACGAGATGAACTAACCCGAGCAAGCTGTATCCAAAGCTTGACAGTGAGTAGCCGACTAGTAACAGTGCTGCGACTGCCGCGAAGGATGATGAGATTACTCTGAGAGCGTTTCTGACTTCACGATCCTTGAGTTGCGATCTGAGTCGAGATAGTGTTACAAATGGATAGACCGTGAACGTCGTAATTACTATTGCAGCAGCATCGAGAAGGAGATTGCTGAAGCCAACTGCTCGATAGGATGTGTTGTCAAAAACGTAGACCGCCACCCTGCTGGCGCTTGGATCTATTGATGTCGTATCTGCGATTGCTAAGATTACCAGTGAGATCATCGGAAGTAGGTAGAGTAGGTAAGCGAGGTTAGTCTGCCTCAGTGGATTGGCTAGTGCCGATCGTAGCGAGAACTTTTCCGGATAAAAGTACAGCTTGGTAACCAAAAGGCCCCACAAAGTTGCAATAATCGCTGCCGCAGCTGCGAAGGCTTGAGCGCTAAGTCTGATCAGGAATTCATCAGGGTAAAACACCAAGATTAATTGCGAAATTGGAAACGCATTGAAGAAAACGTAGATGGCTACGAAGTAGCTCTTATAGGGTCGGAAATAAGAAAGCGGCTCTCTTACGATGAAAAGGACCATTAGAGCGTCTACTATGATTGTTACGATGTTTAGAGTCGCGGCTACGTAAGGTTCCGTCTTTTCCAGCCCTCTAGGCTTGACCTACGCCAGCATCTACGCTGGCTCAACACCCTCCTTTTGCAGAAGCCTAAGCGGGGGTCAAGTCGGGTTTAGACTCGTGTTACCAGGGAAGAGCCGGTCTAGTGACTACGCAACATCAGGGAGACCAAGAGACTTGGCTGCCGCTTTCAGGTCCCTCATCCGGCTTCTAATAGTTACTTCTGAGACGCCCGCGGCTTTCGCAAGGTCTCTCTGCATCACCATGGAACCTCGTATTCTAGCTGCCAGGTCGAGCGCCGCTGCTGCCAAACCATCCGGGTCCTTTCCGACGTTAACCCTCAGTCGTATGGCTTCCCGTAGAATCTTTCCTGCCAGCATCTCTGTTTGGGAGTCCGCTCCCGCCCGAGACGCTATTTTCGAGACCCGTTTCAATGGATCCTCAATCGCCATAGTCACGTCGAGAGAACGGACCAGGGCTCTGTAGTAGTGGGCTAGGAGTTTCCTGCTCATCCCTGACGCCTTCGCAATCTCGCTAAGAGATCGTGGCACATCGGTTAACCGACAGGCTGCGTAAGTCGAGGCTGCAACCATTCCGTTTATCGGTCGGCCTCTGACGAGCCCCTTATTGAGTGCTCTCCTGTACATCAGTGCCGCTCGCTCCGTGACGACCTCAGGCAGGTTCAGTCGTCCTGCCAATCCTCGAAGCTGGCTCATTGCCCTGGATAGATTTCTAGCGGTCGATGAGCCTGCAGACGCGCGGAGCTGGGTCCGTCTGAGCCGCCAGAGCTGCAGCCGCTCATCTGCACTAAGCGACCGGTTGGAGGCTTGTGCCCGGGAAATTATAGTGGAGAGGTTCTTGTCGAAAGCGGAGAATCTTCCCGGGGGTCCTGACTGGCTCTCGAGGAGTCCTTCCTCGGTTCGTCTGGGAACGGGTGCCGCGTACTGTTCAGTGGGATCTGATAGGACGAAGCCGCAGTTGGTGCATATGACCTCGCCAGTTTCAGCGTCTCGAACCAAACTTGGACTGCCGCAATTAGGACAGACGTAGTGTCCGACCTCGTCTCGGGGTCTCGTCTTCCTCCGGCTCATTACTGACCCTCCGACAGGATAGGTGGTCTGCGGGGTCCGGGCTGGGTTAAGCTGGTTATCCTTTTCCGGTGAGACCGTGGAAGTGCCCGCCATCTGTACTTATCTAGGTGTCGGGGGCCACAAATGAAGCTTGTTACTCTTTTCAAAAAGTCGATAAAAATGCCCCCGGAATACGTCCCTGGTAAGTGCAATATTGGCGCCCGGGGACGGGCCATACGACTGACCACAGGAGCAGGGATAATAGTCGTATTCATTGGCTTTGACTTCCTTGCTCTAAGGTCGGTTTCCCCTGTTTTCCGCCTCTTTCTGTTCATCCCGTTCTACGTTGGGTTGCTAACAGCCCTGGAAGGAATGATGTCGTTCTGCGTGCTCCATGCCTCCCGGGGCACTTACGACCTTCACGAGCCTGGCGGTACGCCCTTTGGCAGGTCCGACTCCAAAATGGAGGTAGGGTCTGAGGAGTGGAAGAGGCTGGACCGGCGTAAGGCTAGGTTAATGCACCTTGAAGCCGTCTCAGGAGCGTTGATATTGGCTGGGCTACTCGCCCTTGCCTAGCTGGCCGCCCCTCATCCACGGGTTTCTCCGAGATTTACGGATCGAGAACCGAGAAATGTCGAAGCTAGGCTCCCGGTCCAGGGCCAACCCCGCCAACAGCTTACCGATGAGAGGGGCAAATTTGAATCCATGTCCCGAAAAACCATAACCATACACAATGTCGCGATTATCAAGGTCTCTATCTATGACAAAGTCAGAATTCTCCGTCATATCGTAGAGACACACTTTGGTCCTGACAACCTCTCCATCTGCTAGGCCGGGAACGAACCTACGGCAGGCGATCCTACACTCTTCTATTTGTTCCTGATCAACCGATCTCCTCGCCGTTTCAGGATCGACAGGGTCGGTCAATTCCTTGTTAGAAACCTTGACTCCATCAATGCCGACAGCTGGAATGCCATAGTGGTGATCGGTAAAGAAGACCGGGCAAGAAGTCGGCGTGAACCTCTTGATGTTCCGGGAGGGTTTGAGATAGATGAGTTGTTGTCTCGTAGAAGTGACTCCTGTGAGCCCATCTCTCAGAAAGCGGCCAGTCCAAGGTCCCACAGTCACGACTAGTTTTTTGGCTCGAATTGTTTCTCCACCTGATGTCTCTATTTCGAGGCCAGATTTGCCCCGAAACGCGGTCACGTGTTTTTCTAGAATCCTCACTCCGCGAGCGCCAGCTTGGGAAGAGAAGGTCTCCAGACTCTTCGAGGCCAATAGAACTCCTCCGTGAGGGTCGAAGAACCCCACTTTGGCTTGGAACTGAGGGAAGCGTTTCTTCAGCTCTGGTCCCTCGTAGACTTCGGCGCCAAGCCCTAGATTGGTTAGCGTCTTGAAGCTGGATTCATTGAACTTGTTAGCGTGCTCATCCTCGCCTTCCAGCATCAATAGACCAGCAGGGATCAGCAATTCTTGGCCGTTTTCCTTCTCAATCTCCTTCCAGAGTCTGAGACTTTCAATCGCCATCTTGGTGTAGTACTGATCATTTCCGTATGAGTAACGGAAGACTCGGTTGACGTCATTGGAGCTGCAATATTCGTTCCCAAGACCATATCGGTCGAGCAATATGATCTTCTTGTCGGCTATACGGCTGATTGCATATGCAGTGGCGGCCCCCATCACGCCTCCACCGACAATGCAAACATCGGCTTCTAGTTGCAAGATCTACCCCTGAGCCAATGTTTCTTGTGAGATATTACATTCTTCGAAGGTCTCCGTCTTTACACAGAAACAGCTTGAGAGATCTTCGACAGCTGATGCCAAGGTGCAGTCGAGAAAAAAAATGAATTGTGTAGCGGTTTGGCGTTCTTTGCCTAATCATACACGGCTTCGTCGGCGCTATTTCGGTTGGAGGGCCTCGAACTCCGCATGGTAAACATGTTTCCCAGTTATGAGTAAGTCAAACCGTGAATGAAGTTTTTCCAGATGTGGATTCTTGGCGACCGTTGCGTGAACGTCTTTCATGTGAGACACGTCTTTGAAACGCGCGATCTCGACCCAGAGGTCCTCATCGTCTGACATTCCGATAGCGGGCGGAAGGCTCATTGAGCCGAACTTTCCCTCCATCTTCCTAGGCTGAAGAAGCTCCTCAGAGAGTGCTCCCGAGTCCGTGAACAATTTCATTATCGGCCTTAAGGCTTGGATGAAAGCTTCCGCTTTCCTCTTCGGTACCCGATAAAGGAAGACGGAGCAGTAGACCATCGGTGTGGGCTTCTTCTTATTGATGGCTTATTTAGACTCCACCCAGCACGATCTTGAAGGAACCCTTACTAGCCTCGACGTGTAAGTCGGCATTATGAGAAAGGGGCCCTCCACTAGAGCCTCCGGGTTCACCGAGTCTGTCATCCGGGAGATGACTAGGCTCTGCCAAGCCTATGGAGCAGTGAACCTCGCGCAGGGTTTTCCCGACTTCGACCCTCCTGTCAGCATCAAACGAGCTGCCGCAACAGCGATCTCCAAGGGCTACAACCAATACTCCACGACTTACGGGACCATCAATCTGAGGAAAGCCATTGCCCGCAAGGTGAAATCGTACAACCACATTGACTGCAACGTGGACGAGATCACAGTCACATGCGGCACAACGGAGGGAATGATCGCTTCCGAACTAGCACTGTTGGATCGGGGAGATGAGGTTGTGATCTTCGAGCCCTTCTACGAGAACTATGGTCCCGACGCTATTCTCTCTGGCGCAAAATGCAGATATGTCAGATTGCGTGAGCCAGACTTCAGGATAGAAGAAGAAGCTCTCAAACAAGCTTTCAATCGCAAGACCAAAGCTGTCATCATCAACACCCCCCACAATCCCACAGGGCGAGTTCTAACGAGCCAGGAGTTAGGCCTGGTCCGCGATCTCTGCCAGGATTACGATTCCTATGCAATCACCGACGAGATCTACGAGCACATCATGTATGATGGGCACAAACACGTGAGCATTGGAAGCCTCCCGGGAATGGAGGATCGAACAATCACCATCTCCGGGTTTTCCAAGACCTACAGCGTGACAGGCTGGCGTGTAGGTTATGTGGTCGCTACAAAACCGCTCACATCGGCCATACGAAAGGTGCACGATTTCCTCACCGTTTGCGCCCCCACGCCTCTACAGGAAGCGTGTACAGTCGCGCTCCAGCTTCCAGAGTCCTACTATGAACAGTTGCGAGAAAACTATCGCAAAGGCAGAGAAATGCTAGTTGAGTCGTTGAAGAATGCGGGTTTCGGGGTCTTCAAGCCTGAAGGCGCATATTACGTCTGGACCACGACAAATAACACGGGGTTCGACGATGATCGAAAGTTGGCTCTACACCTGATCACCAAGATAGGAGTCGGTGGCGTTCCGGGGTCAAGCTTCTTCCACAACCCAGTTCACGGAAGGCTGAGATTGAGGTTCGCCTTCTCAAAGAAACCCGAGACGATTCGTCGAGCGATTAAGAGACTGGAAAAGTTCTCGCCCAAACGCCCGATTGCGCACTCGAAGCATGGCAGAACGCGTAGGCTTGCTGTAACAGCTGGCCACTGACAAAGGCTACCCCTTTATCTGTTTCAAGTCCGAAGTTACCAGAATCATCTGGAAACTACAGAGGCAAACAGGGAGAACAGAAATTGATCAAAGGTCTTCATGCATTGTTGTATACGCCTAAACCGGAAGAGTTGCGGGCGTTCATTCGGGACAAACTAAGGTTCCCTTTCACCGACACAGGCGAAGGCTGGCTAATCTTCGACATGCCAGAGGCCGATCTTGGATGCCATCCATCCGTTAGAGTGTTTCATTCAATTTCCTTCTATTGCGACAACATCCAGAAAACGGTTGAAGAAATGAAATCTCGTGGCGTTGAATTCACGTCGGGCATCAGCGATGAAGGGTGGGGGCTGTTGACTCACTTTCGAATGCCCGGAGACGTGGAGGTGGAATTGTACGAGCCGAAGTACGAGAAGCGCACTCGAAGTAAATCCCGCCGAGTCCATGTGATGCAGAAAAGAAAGACAAAGACTAGAAAATAGTCAAAGCTAGTCTGGTGGGCCGGGGGAGATTTGAACTCCCGACCCTACGGCCCCATATGAGGGGTTTCCGCGTGTAAGGCGGACGTTCTGTCCGGAGAGTCATGGCTCCTAACCAGGCTGAACTACCGGCCCAACCAAGATGACGAAAACCATGTTCGAGTAGATTACGATTTAGGTAGAAATTACCGCCCTTCGATCCCAACGGGAGCTTGCACTTTTATACCCGGGACACTCATTTCTCTTTCTGGACATTTATGGCGGGGAAGGAACCATTCGTCTATGTCGACGGTGAATACCACCCCAAAGGCGAAGCCAAGATTTCAGTCTACGACCACGGGCTCTTGTATGGAGACGGGGTCTTCGAAGGTATCCGCGCCTACAATGGCACGGTCTTCCGACTACGAGAACACGTCGAGCGGTTATTCGAAGGATTACGAGTGATCAGAGTCAACATCTCTCTCACCAAAGAACAAGTCATGAGCGCGATCGTCGACACCCTACGACGAAACAACCTAACCGATGCATACATACGCCTAGTAATTACTCGGGGCCGCGGGAACCTTGGACTGGACCCGCGAAGTTGCCCTAAGCCCTCAATCATAATCATGACTGAGCCAGTACTCCCTGCTCACGGTAAGGAAGCGCGAGAGAAAGGCGTGACCGCGGTCATCTCCAGCCTGAGACGCGACATGGTCGACGGGACAAGCCACGAGGTCAAGTCTCTCAACTACATCCAGAGTGTCCTATCCAAGTTCCAAGCAATAGATTCAGGGGCCGACGAAGTCGTCATGCTCGATCACAGAGGCATGGTCTCCGAGTTCCATGGCTCAAACCTCTTCATCGTCAAACAGGGAATAATCCACACACCAACATCGGCTGCAGGTATTCTTCACGGAGTCACGAGAGCCCGGGTCATGAAACTCGCCGAGGAACTGGGATACGAGGTCCGGGAGCGAGATATTACTCCTTACGAGCTCATGACCGCTGACGAAGCCTTCCTAACCGGAACAATGGCAGAAGTCGTTCCAGTCGTCAAGATTCACGGAGTGGCCATAGCAGAGGGCAAACCGGGACCGGTGACCAGGGAGATAATCAGAGGGTTCCAGAGAATAATCCAGGACCCGAAGGAAGGCGTCCCAATCAGAGAGACAATTTCCATTCCGGCCAAAACGAGAAACTAGACGCCTTAGGTCTAAACACTTCAAGTGAGCACTCCGGGTGTGCCTGCGTTAATAGCAGGCCAAGAGCAAGGCCAAAACAACCGGCAATGGAGCTTCTGGAAACCGACTCTCTAGCAAAATCCTTCACAGTCAAAGAAGGCCCACTCTTCCGGAAAAACCCGAAAACGGTAACCGCGTTAAGAGACGTCAGCTTCAAGGTCAAGAAAGGCGAGGTCTTCGGCCTACTAGGACCCAATGGGGCCGGAAAAACAACCACCATCAAGATTCTCTGCACGCTCATCCAGCCTACCTCTGGAGATGCGTTCGTTAACGGACACAGCGTCACCCGATCCCCGCAGAAAGCCCGACAAGACCTAGGGGTGATGCTAACCGGGGATAGGACGCTCTACTGGAAACTAACCGGGAGAGAGAACCTCGAATATTTCTCCGCCTTATACCATATGCAGAAGGATCTCGCGAAGAAGAGAATAGAGCAGGTTCTCAAACTGGTCGGACTCGAAGACCGACAGAGCACTTTGGTCGAAAACTATTCTACCGGGATGAGGATCCGACTCTCCTTCGGCAAGGCCATTTTGCACGAGGCTCCGGTAATTCTCCTAGATGAGCCTACCATGAGCCTCGATCCACAATCGGCTCGTCTCATCCGAGAGATCATCCAAGATCTCCGACGCAAAGGCCACGCGATCGTCCTGACAACCCACTATATGGAGGAGGCGGACCAGCTCAGCGATCGGGTCGCAATCATAGACCAGGGAAGAATAATCGCGCTCGCCCCGCCAGCAGAACTCAAAGAATCAGTGATGAAAAGCGAGACCATAGACATCGAAGCAAGAAACATCGACCCACGAACAGTCGAGAAGCTGCGCGGAATAGGCACCATCACGGAAGTCGCCTCGTTCGTTGAAGACGCTTCATCCATGAAAGGTGTGATCAAGATTCATGCCACGGATGCAAAGGATGCGATACCAGAAATGCTGGGTGTGCTGGTGAAGGGAGGCGTAGAAATCTCCAACGTGAAAGTTGCTGAGCCAACTCTAGAGGATGTGTTCATCAGCCTCACAGGGAGAGCCCTCCGTGACTAGCCTCCGCGACCTCGCCGTTCTAGGGGCGATATTCAAGAAGCAAGTGCGCCACCTTACGCGCTACCCTGGCGAGTTCATCTTCGTGCTCATAATCCCATATTTCCTCACAGCAATGGTTGTGGCAATGGGGACCTCTGTTGGCGGAGCGGGGGCGGCTTCAAACTTCTCAGCCCAGACAGGGTCAACGCTCAACCCCTTCGTGTTCCTAATCATTGGAGCGGGCGTCTGGATGATCTCCTGGATGGTCTTGGAAGGAATTGGCACCTCGCTGCGGGACGAGCAGATCAAGGGAACACTGGAGCAGAATTTCCTGGCTCCGATCAACAGGTTTCTCTTGCTTGTTGGAACTGCTCTTGCTCAGATTGTAATAACAACGATACTCTTCGTTAGCGTTATCGCCGCTACTGTTCTCGTGCTCGCACCAGGTAACGCCATTGGCCTCATCTGGGCGTTCGGGATTCTAATGGTAGGCCTCATACCACTATTCGGAATAGGATTCGTCTTCGCGGCCTTGGTGGTACGGTTCAAGGAGCCATACGCGTTCACTCAAGCTGCAAACGTGCTTTTCGCAGTCATCACTGGAACATTCTACAGTGTCACCGTGCTCCCGTTCTGGGTCCAAGCCATTTCATCCGCGATCCCGCAGACCTTTGTCGTACAAGACATGAGACTCGTCATTGAGTCTGTTAACAACCTGTTCGGGGCCGCGGGTACAATATTGGTACTTTTGACGATGGCTGTCATCTACCCGTTTCTGGGATACTCATTCTTCAAACTCTTCGAGAAAAGGGCTAAGATCCATGGCGATCTTTCCAAGTTCTAGCCGTCTAAGCCGCCTTGCAGTAGAGATGCGGGCCGCGTTCGTCAAAGACGTTCGAGTCTACTTCCGTTATCCCTCCCTGATCCTCAGCGAGTTCATCACTCTCCCAGCTTGGTTCGTCCTCTTTGCGGTCGGGGTAGCTGCTAACTTCGTTCCGAAAGGAACCGTGACGAATACGCTGGGGGCTGCCTCAGCTTTCAGCTTCTTCTACTGGGGCTTCGTCTTCCTCATTATCTTCAGTACCAGCATCTGGGGAGTCGGCCAGTACATTAGGACTGAGCAGCTCCAAGGAACAATCGAACAATTGTTCGTTGCTCCGATCAGCAGAGTCAGCATTATCTTCGGAAGATTCGCCCGGACCTTCTTCACCGACCTGGCGATAATCGCCTACACTGCCCTACTGATAGGAGGACTAGGCCACCAGCAAGTATCCATCGGGAACCCTCTACTATTCGCTCTTGTATTCGCTATACTCTATCTTGGGGTCCTCGGCTTCGGCCTTGTCTTCGCGGGAATCACCTTCAGAATTAAATCGTTCAACATCCTGTCAAACCTGACCCAGTTCTTGGTCATTGGGCTCTGCGGCGTTTTCTTCCCGTTGACAGTCCTACCCGGACCGGTCAGGCTGGTCTCCTTCGCTATTCCCTTCACCTACTTTGCTGACCTGCTGAGATATGCAGCCTCCGGTTCGACGACAATAACTGATCCGGCCTTGGAGGTTTTGGTTGCCCTTGTTCTCAGCCTGGGACTATTCGTACTGGGATTGTCGTTCTTCAAGGCGACGGAGAAGTACGCGCAGACCCGGGGCGTGATAGGGACCCACTAGACCCTATCCTCCTCCCTAGAATATTCAGATGGAAGAGAATGTAGACCACCAGCCCACCTGCCGCATCCATGGCCACCGCCCCTGCGACAAGCGTAATGTCGTTGACTATGCCACTCTCAAGATATGCCGTCCACTGTTGAACGGCGCTCCAGATTGATCCCGCGGCGACTGCAACGCCGATAGCCAAAAGAGCCTTCTTCTCAGGAGGGAGTTTCACTTTCAGGTTGAGCACCCAGCCTGAGACTACGATGGCCCAGACGAGATGGAGGAGAAGGGTGAAAGGGGTGATGTTGAACGGGTCGAGAAGGTTCATGACAAACCCGACGCCTGAAATCAGAAGGGCGCTGGAGGTTGAAACGAGAGTTATGCTGAGCCATCTTGGAGTGGTGTCGAGCAGGCGCTGAGCCGTGAAGGTCGTCCTCTAATCCCCTCGTTTCTTTGCTACAACAGGAGGCGAATGGTGAAGATGGAAGGGGAACGAGAAATTTATTCGATGATCTTTCAAGAACAAGCTCAGGCGGGGCCAGTGCTGAACCGCGACAACGCTCCCAATTATTCCGCCTGACAGTGAAAGAATCGCATAGGTTGCCGACAGAATACCTACTGCGGTCTGGAAGGCGACAGACCAGAGGCCGTTGGGAAGGCTCAGAAGATTTGTTGCAACCCACAGCCCGATACTTGCCAGTCCGCCTAGCGTCCCGGCGAAGAAACCTGCGAGGGCCCCTTTCCACGGTCCTTGTTTGATGATCACACCCGCAACCAGTCCCGCGACGAAGGGTCCTATTTCGGGGAGGGCTACTCCTATGATCAGGTTGATGAGGAACCCAACTCCGATTGCCAGTAAAAGGTCTCCCTTTGTGTCGGGAGCGGATACAGGGTTTGTACTACCCATTGCACGCTCGTCCTTAATCTCAAGCAGGGTGAGCCTCGTTTCGTGATATTCTGCTCGTAACCCCGAGCAAACCCATATGGTTACATTCCAATGGCAAATCGTCGCCTGGGAGCTTTGAAGGGCGCAATCTTCGACTGGGACGGAACCCTCGCCCAGATCGATGACCGAGAGTTCTATTGCATCAACCAAACTTTGGTGACGCATCATTCAAAGCCGATAGATCAAGAATTTCTTGTCAAGAACTACTACCAGCGAGCCTACGAGATCGGGACTGGGCCGCGGATGGTGCTAGAAACCGCACTATCACGCGAAGATGGTGCCCGGATCGACGAGGTCTACGAGACCTATCGAAAACTGTTCCGGGACACAGTAGACAAAGCCAAGCTTCAGAACGGCGCCCTCGAACTCTTGTCCGCCCTGAAAGGGCACGGGTTCAAGCTGGGGGTTGCCACGATGCGGTTCACGAGATCGGTGGTCGCAGCCGAACTCGACCTCTTGAAAGTCAGCCCGCTAGTGGATGTGCTGTTTACCCGGGAGGATCTTGGGCCTGGACGTGGGCTGGAGTCACTTGAGGAGGTTGTTGACAAGAGGAAACAGCTAGTAATACTGGCCATGGATAGGTTGAAGGTCCGAGTTGAAGACGCGTTTCTTGTAGGCGATTCCTGGTGGGATGTACGGGCGGGGAAGAAGCTTGGAATACGGACGGTGTTGGTGCGAACGGGGTTCGCTCGCTACAATGACTTTTCGAAGGAAGGTCCTGACGTGACAGTCAAGTCTCTTGCAGAGCTGGGGAAAAGACTAGAGACTAACGGTTGGGTCATGTAGAATGCTTGCTGAGGACGAGCTATGGCTCTTCTCCAAATACCTGTCGATCGTCTTCCTAGTGAACGAGTCTAGCTTCAGATTGTATGCTGCTCCAGGATAGACCCAGGAGTAATCCTGTATTTCTTTCTGGTCGAGTTTGACCTGTTCGTCTTTGGACTTGCAGTAAAAGTCGATGAAGATGAAGTGCTTCTTCTTGTAGAATTCAGGGGCAAAAATCGCCTCTTGTATCAAAAGCATATTCACCACTTCCACGTCCAGCCCAACTTCCTCCTTGACCTCTCTTTTCACGGCATCAACCATGGTCTCGCCCACTTCGATGTGTCCGCCGGGGAGGGTATACCTGTTGAACCATTTGTGGGACTTGGCCAACAGAATCTTTCCTTGGTTGTTGACAATCAATGCGCCAACGGTTGGTTCGGGAAAGACTTGCGTAATCGACGCTTTCGAAAGTGATGGCCGCTGGTTGGGAGAGGTCATCTGAGATCAGTGGTCACGACCGGTTCTAAGCCCTTCTTCTCAAGCTCGTTGAGCAGCCTGTTTATTCCGAGCCAGTCACTTGCAATATGCCCTAGAACGATTAGGTTTCCGGAGGGCTCGTTTGACAGCTTGGTGAGGTCGGCCTCTGCAATGTGAATATAGGACAATGTGCCAACGCCATTCTGAAAGTACGTCTTGGCTATCTCGTAGCCGCCATTGGTGTAGGCCGCATGGCTGATCGCGATCTTTCCTGCCTTGTTCTTTGGAGAACCCAACCTTACCTCAATCCGGGACACGGCTTTTCGAAACTCAGGAAAACGTCCGATTCTGGAGACAACATCTTTCACTGTCGAATTTTCATCGAGACCCTTCAAGGAGCGCTGAATCATCTTTCGACCAATCTCATCGCACGGACTGTGAATTGATACTAGTGGCATGCGAAGCTTCTTGGCGGCGCTAGGTGTCTGGTCATAGTTATCAGGATGATGTTGCAATTCCAGAGCTCGTAGCTTGGGCTTGATTGCTTCTTCGGCTGCGTCCTCAGGGACTCCGGCTTCTCTCAGCTGGTCAATGTGTCGTAGGAATACCTTGTAGCCCTGCAGCCTAGCCCTACCGCCAGCGGGATGATGAGCGATTACCGCATCGCATCCCAGGTCGCGAGCCAGAAGGAGCTCGGCGACTCCAACATCGATTGCAACTAGAACCTTCCGGATTCTTCGTCCTTTGACGTGAATCTCGCTGTCAGCGGGAACGCTCTTGAAACCTGCCAGCCTTAGCGATGTCCGCATTATATTCTGTGTGTCCATCAAGCTGAGGTCAGCCCTGCGGGACTGGAAGCGCTACGCTCTTCCGCCCTTCGTCATCTTCTTGAGGTCGAGAACTTCGTCAAGCTT
Organism: Candidatus Bathyarchaeota archaeon; assembly: GCA_005882895.1. Taxonomy (GTDB): domain Archaea; phylum Thermoproteota; class Bathyarchaeia; order 40CM-2-53-6; family 40CM-2-53-6; genus 40CM-2-53-6. Next base: position 22,449 of record VBBD01000026.1, read on the forward strand.
CTCCTTCGGGAGAATCTTCTCTTCGAGAATCACTTGTCGAATCGATTTGTTCTCAGCAATCGCTTTCTTAGCCACCTTCGCCGCATTATCGTAGCCAATATGCGGTGTCATCGCAGTAACTACCATCAAGCTTCGGTCCGCGTAACCATAGCATCTTTCGCGGTCTGCCGTGATTCCTGAAACACATTTCTCAGCTAAGACCCTGGAACCGTTTGCCAGGATTTCTATCGATTGGAGGAGGTCGTAGGCTATGACAGGCATCATGATGTTGAGCTCCAGTTGGCCCAGCGAGCCGCAGACGGTGATCGCTGCATCGTTTCCTATGACTTGGGCGGCGACTAGGTTGATAGCTTCAGGTATCACCGGGTTGACTTTTCCCGGCATTATGCTTGACCCGGGCTCAGTGGCGGGCATATCTATCTCTCCTAGTCCGCTCCGGGGTCCGGAGTTGAGCAGCCTGAGGTCATTGGCGATCTTCATCAGGCTGGCGGCAATAGTCTTTAGGAGTCCGCTTGCCTCGACGCACGCGTCCTTTCCCTGCATTGATTCGAATACGTTCTCAGCTTTCTTGAAGTTGAAGCCCGTAAGTCTGTTAACTTCTTTTATTGCTAGCTCTGCGTATTTAGGGTGAGCATTCAGGCCGGTGCCAGTGGCAGTGCCCCCGAGAGGTAATTCTAACAACGTATCCCTGGCTAGCTCTGCTCTTCTAATACCATGTCGAATCATGCTGGCGTAGGCGCTGAATTCCTGGCCAAGCGTAACCGGTACAGCATCTTGAAGATGAGTTCGCCCAGCCTTGACAACATCGTCAAACTCGACAGTCTTCTTCTCCAACGCCTTGGCAAGCGAATGTAGAGCAGGAATAAGTTTCCTACCAATGTCTCCTGCAGCAGAAACATGGATGGCAGTTGGGAAGACGTCGTTTGTTGATTGACACATGTTCACGTGATCATTTGGATGAATGAGCTTCTTGTCTCCACGTTTTCCCCCAAGAAGCTCGATAGCACGGTTTGCAATTACTTCGTTAGCATTCATGTTGGTCGAGGTGCCGCTACCCGTCTGGAAGACGTCAACCACAAACTGCTCATAAAGTGAGCCATCCATTACTTCCTTAGCAGCAGAGACGATAGCTTCGCCTTTTTTCGGGTCCAAGAGCTCAAGTTGCATATTCGCTTTCGCCGCGGCAAGTTTGACCAGAGCCATAGCCCGAATGAAATTCTTTGGTAGACGAACCCCAGAGATCGGGAAGTTTTCAACGGCTCTCTGGGTCTGAGCTCCGTAATATGCGGTGTTCGGGACTTTGACCTCTCCCATTGTATCGCTCTCAACCCGATATTCCTCAACCGTTACCATTGTTAGAGTCGACCAATGACCCGGAGGGTTTGGCGGATTAAAAAGACTCTCTATCTACGCATGGAACAATACGTCAGAAATGCTTAGCGAATGAGCTAGAACCGAAATAGTTTCGCTCCTCTCTACGGTCTAAACAGAGGAACTCTCCCAACTGATGCGAATTGTTTTCCGTAAAGAAGATTCGGCACAACGGTATTGTTTTACGTAAACAGATTGAAGAGGTTACATCTCTTCTCAAGCAAATAGATCACGACCGGAAGATCCTCCGTCACAACAATAACCGCTAGGGTCTCTCGGGAGATCGAGGCTACGATTTCCCAGTGCGCGCTGTAACATTTACATTCCCGATCCGTTTCGCTCCGAGCACTTTAGGGACCTTACTGTGAAGCTAGTTAGATTTCAGCAGAAAACGGGAGAGAACAGAATTGGGGTCATGGTAGGCGCAAACTACGTCTCAGAGATAACCGGGGCAAAGGCCTCCTCCGAGCCACTTCTCGACTTTCTTAAGGAACCCAAGGCAGAATCCAAAGCCCGACTAGCAGTAGATTCTGCGAAGAAGAATTTGGACAGGGGCAAACAAAACGAGAGAGGGTATTGGAGCCTTGACTCGGTTACCGTCTTGCCTCCGATAGCACATCCAACCAAGATCATCTGTATGGGTGGCAACTTTTCAGACCACTTGGCTGAAGGAAGCAGTTCGCTTCCGCCTTTTCCGATATCTTTTCTCAAGTCGCCCACATCTCTTGTTGGTCACCGTGCGCCAGTAATCTATCCGAGGAGGGTTAAGCTTCTAGATTACGAGGTCGAGCTTGCTACGGTTATCGGGAAAGAGTGTAAGGATGTTCCGAGGAAGGATGCCCTCGATTACGTGGCAGGCTTCTCAGTGTTCAACGACATCAGTGCCAGAGATATTCAGTTTGCCGAAATGAAACGGGGATTCTGTAACCTCGGCAAGAACTTCGACACGTTCGGTCCCATGGGTCCATGCCTAGTAACTCCAGATCAGGCGGGAAACCCGGACAATCTCGGGATGGAACTCCGGGTCAATGGTCAAACCCGTCAACTGTCAAGCACTAAGAAAATGGTGTTCAAAGTTCGAGAGCTAGTTGAGTTCTTCTCATCCATGACCTTGGAACCTGGTGACATCATAACATCAGGCACGCCTTCAGGAGTCGCGATTTACAGGAAACCAGACAAAGAACCCTACCTCCTCAGACCCGGAGATGGGATAGAGGCGAGGGTCGAAAACTTGGGACGCCTCCAGAATACGGTAGTAGATGCGCAGCGAGCTTACAACACTGCCCTGTCATTACGATCCGGAAACTAGAACTAGCCTATTTTGATGGCCCGCTCTTCGAGCCTCTTAGGAAATGAAGAAACAAGAGACCTGGGGGTCTTGCTCCCTTCGCGGTCCGAGTCATGTAAGACTCCCAGCCCATCTTGACAATATGGCTCAATATAGCTGAGAAGGTGGGTTTAGGCGGATCCATTCTATCGTAGTACCTCTTCATCTCATCGAGCAGTTCTTTCGGGATTCTAACAGAGTAGGGAATTGTTGTAGGCAAGCTTGTACACACACTACACTACACTACGCACTTCTTCACACAGCAGAGTGGATTGTTTTTGGTCGTGTTGTAACTTGTCCCTTTAATCGCAAGTTACGACTATTGTCGCGATAGAGGTGATCACGAAATGAAAGAAGACGCGGTCAGGCGATATGCTAAGCAAGATGTTGTGGGACAAAGACTTGACGGACTGTTCATAGAAGGACATGTAGAAGAGCGAGAGGGAGTTCCCCACATCGTCCAGGAAGACAATAACGGGGAGTGCATCCCGCACGACCAGATCAGATGGCTAGTTCGAGCCTGCCGATATTGCTAGCTGAGAAAGCCACCCGAATTCTTTTTCAACGTACGGTTCGGGACATCCCGTAGGGCCCGTAGCTCAGCCAGGTAGAGCACCGGTAGAGCGGCGTTAGTGCTCTGGTGAGGCTTTTAGCCTTCGGAGAGGACACCCGGCTGTCCCGGGTTCAATTCCCGGCGGGCCCGCCAAACAAGCGATAGCTGGTAATTACTGTCTAGCTAGGATGGTTTTGTGGGCAGGGGTGGAAGGCGAGGCTTGTCTGGACCCTCATACCGAATCAGACCTTTCGCCTCTAGAGTTTCCTGAAGCTTGTTAACTGCAATGTGCACCTGAATCTCTTTCTTCGCTCCAGTGCAAACTAGCTTGCCGCTCGCGAAGACGAGGATGACTACCTTGGGCTCGTCCATTCTGTAGATGAGGCCTGGAAATTGTTCGGGTTCATACATGGTCTTCTTCAAACCGTAAACCGCCTTCTCGAGGT
>VBBD01000092.1 GCA_005882895.1 Candidatus Bathyarchaeota archaeon
AGACGTTTCTAGGACCCATAGGCTAACGGTTTGCTGAGAACTTCCAAGCCCCTCTCGAGATACGCCTCAAGTTCTCTGAGTTGCCCCAGCGCCTCAGTGCCCTCTCCGAGGGTCATGGTCATGTCGATTCTCCTCGCATGGCTCAGAATCTTGCTGAAGACGTCCCGGAGGTCCGCCTGCAGCTTACCTGCCTCTGTTCCGACTTCCGCCTCTTGAACCGTCGTACCGAACATGCTTCTAGCGCTATGTTTGAGAGAATATCATGAGCAGAGGAGCCCGAATCTATTCCGACCCCTGCAATAGAACCGTCTCTGAGCCAGTTCGCCGTTTCCAGAGAACTTAAACAAATTCCTAGGAGAACCACCATCTCTATCCCGGACAATGTGTATCCCGAAGAAAAATGTCCCAACCAGACATTCAATCGACAATGCGAAGAGGCATCTCAACGCGCTCAGTAGTGATCGTAATACTGCTCGTCGGACTCGGCGCAGGAGCAGTAGGCTACGGACTCAACAATGCCTTTGCTGCTACCAACCCATCACAGCAAAGCACAGCCACCAACGGCCAGTGGTCCGGTTTGAGAGGGGCCGGGCCAGCAGGCTGGAACCACGATGGCGGCTCGTCGCTCAGCTTCAGAGCATTCAGCACAGTAGCCAACGTCACGGCAACTGGATTCGCCATCACTGACAGCACTCACTTCACGATCACCATCGCCTACCATGGCACCGGCAGCGCACCAGCCATAACCGTAGTCGGTCTAGCTCCTGAACTTAGCGGTAGCACCACTCTCGCCTCAGGATGGACCAGCCCGACAACCGTAACCCTCACTCTCACAGGCACTGGATCGCTCACTACGACAATGCACGCGCAAGCACTGATTGTACCTCTAACTAGCTAGGATGATAGTCAATGTCCAACCCAAACTCCCCCTTTTCTAGAAATATTCCGAGCAAGTCCCAGTCATTCCAAACTCGACTGGATATGACGCTACGATTCCTATCGTTGGGAGACGAGTGTCTCTCGCGCGGACTGGTAACCCTGGCGATGGCTTTGTTCCTACTCGGGCTTCTATTCGTCCGACTACAATTCTCCTAGGTTTCCCCAGCCATCTTACGAGACAGCTGTGAATCCAGGCATCACCAAGTCCGCGAATCGCCTCAGCAAGCTCAACCCTTCCTTGTCCGGGAAGTAGAGGATGAAATACGAAACGCCGAGTTCCTGGAAGGCTTTCATCTTCTCCGCGACCTCAGTTGCTGTCCCGATGAGGGGCCGGGTGGAACGCATTCGTTCGACAAACGTTTCCATCGATTCCTCTGACTTCCTATACTGCCCGTAGTGTCTGTTGAAGGATTCGCGGAACTCGTTCTCGGTGTTACCGACCAGGCAACTGCCATAGTAAGATCTCTCGATCGTATTCAGCTTCCTACCGGCGGTCTCACAGAACATCCGGAGAATCTCCAGCTTGCGCGCGTATTCGTCAACGCTCAACCCGACAGCATTCCATCCGTCCGCGAGGTTGGCAACAATATGCAGCAACGTCCTCTCTCCACCTCCGCCGACCCAGATCTTGGGCGACACGGGTCTTGGATAACACCAGGCACCATCGATCTTGAAGCTCTTACCATCAAATGTTGGTCGGTCTTGGGTCCACATTGATCTTATGATCTGAACGGCCTCTCGCAACTGCACCATCCGTTCTCCAACCTGTGGAAACGGGATACCGTACGCCTTGTACTCCGGCTCGTGCCAACCCGCACCAACAGTCAACATCAACCTCCCTCCACTAACGTGATCGAGGGTCGCACCCATCTTCGCCAGCAACGATGGGTAACGGAACCCAACGGCGCTCACGAGGGTCCCAAGAGTAATCTTCTTCGTAGCTTGAGCCAGAGCACCTAGCGTCACCCACGAGTCCAGGCACGGCTGCCGGAACGTCTCCTCGTTCCTTCCCATCAAATGGTCGCAGATGAAGAGCCCGTCAAACCCGGATTTCTCAGCCTCTAGCGCAATCTTCCGGACCCCGTTGTATGTTACGCCTAGATGGTTCTCGATCTGAACACCGAACTTCATGAGTCGTTCTCAAGTCGCCTTTGAGTAGTTTGACTCCCGACGCAGAACCGATCACGTAGACAAGAATTGCCGCGCCACTCGGAATCAAGAGAGCCGTCTGTAAATCGATGCTCAGAAAATACGACACGACCAATGTGATCATTCCCAAGCCAGTCAGTAATGCGAGCGAAAGGTGAGGAACACCCGTCTTACCGTGGATTCGAGCTATCGCTCTAGGCAGGCCTCCTTCCTTGGCGACGGAATAGACAACCCGGGACATCCCGGTCGTGTAGGCGTTGACTGTTCCGAATATGATGAAAACCGCAAGAACTCCGGTACTGATACCTCCGTAAATGCCGAGGGCGTTCGAGAGAATCGCGGCGAATGGAGCGACACTGCCTCCGGCTTTGTAAGCCTGGGTTCCAACGGTCGCGATGGCTACCGAGAGATACAAGGCTCCGATTACGATTACGCTGAGGGTAATGCTTCGGTTGAAATCTCGCTCTGGGTTTTTGAACTCCTCCGCTACGTTGGACACGTTCTCATAGCCGAGATATGACCAGAAGATCAATGCTGCAGCGACGCCGATTGGCAGAATCCCGTTGGGAAAGAAGGGAGTGAAATTCTCGACCCGAACAAGTGGGACAGACGCGATCACGGCCGTCAGTAGTAATCCGACAATGGCGACTATCACTGCGAGCTGAACTTTCCCGCTGACGACTATTCCTCGATAATTGATCAGGAAAGTTCCGAGAATTATCAGCGCTGCAACGACGTAGATCATTGTCTTGCTCAATGGAATTGCGTACGAGAGATAGGAAGCCGCAATAACGGTAACTACAGGAGCGCCGGTTACATACCAGACGATGAAGAGCCAGCCCACTGCGTCAGCCGTCTCTAGCCCGAAGCTTTCGCGCGCGAACGAGTAGACTCCGCCCGACTCCGGCTTCCGAGCTGACAGACTTGCGAAAGTGTACGCGAGTGGATAGCTAGCCAGCGACAACAAAAGCCATGCGAGGAGCGAGGCCGGGCCCGCAATCCGTGCTGCCAGTCCTGGCAGGACCAAGACCCCTGAGCCGAGGACTGAACTCATGTACAAGCTGACAGCGTAACGCATTGTCACCGCTTTGCGAAGACCCGGTTTGTCTTCCCGCACTTTCTATCAAGCGGTTCGCTTGAACTGCAGCTGGATAAAGGCTGGTCCGAGGGATCGGTGAGAATCCTTGCTAGGTTAGTTTTGTTACTCGGATTCGTGCCATCGGTTCTTTGCTTTCAAGACTGTTCGTATGAATTCTTTGTAGCCGCTAGTCATCTCATCATAGGCCTTGGCCACCTCGTTCATGTCGGGAATGAGAGAGGTGAGTTCCACGGAGAGTTTTGTATTTGTGTTACGTAAACGGAATCTGTTTCTGATCTTGTCGAGGATCGATGCTAGTTTGTCGGTCCAGTCTTTTTCCGAAAGGATTCGGGCAAAAAGCTTCTCAAAGTCGTATGTCCCGTCTTTTGACTCTTCCTTGTGCTCAAAGAGTTCCAGTGCCTTCCCGCGTATCAGGTCTGAGAGCAGGAGTTGTTCAGGCGGCTCGTAATCCTCTGAGCTCACGGTCTGGCACGACCCTGTGTTTGCTGCTACCGGCGTCAATCGTAATAGTCTCGTGTTACCTCTCTGCCTTCGCTCTTCCTTCCGCGGGGGAAGGTGTTGCTAGGGAAAGGACACAGGAGAGCAATCAAGAATCTATTTGAGCCAGGAAGCGATCAACTATGATAGGAATGCATGCCCACCAGCCAACCCAAGCCACAGGGCAGAATCCGCTCGGACAAGCTGTACAGATGGCGACAACACAGGGCTTACTACTTCTAGTGCCGCCTCAGCTGCAGGATATTTGCCCTATCTGCGGTCATATGCAATTCGCTGGTTGGAGGTTCTGCAGTAGTTGCGGCACAAGACTCCGATGCCCGTCGTGCAACGCGCAGAGTCTTGGAAAGAACTATTGCCACAACTGCGGTATCGCGTTGAAGTCTTAGACGCTGGCGGTCAGGGCTTAGGCGCATTCTTCGCGCATTTGCAGAAGCCTTGTTCTTCGCCGATCTTGTTCTCCTCCCTCGTCAGTTGGTCGCTGCGGATGTAGCGTTGACAGTCCGGGCAGAAGTGTTTCCTGATCTCCGCAAGCCGTTTCCTGTTCTCTTCCAGATCCAATAGACGTGTTTTGCCTGGGCGTTCGTTCTCCTCGACCTGGCGTAGACGTCTACGTTCTGCTAGTGTGAAGCTTAGCTGGGCGCGTTCCCATGGAGGCACGCG
>VBBD01000027.1 GCA_005882895.1 Candidatus Bathyarchaeota archaeon
ACCATCACCCTAAGCTTCGTCATAATGCTGGGCGGAATCCAAGGAGGGATCCAGACCGCCCTCGACCAGGGAATCCAAGAAGCCCTCGGAGCAGACATAATCCTCGTCGCGAACCAATCTCTGCCAATCAGCTTCACCAACAATCTCACCAGCTTTTCACAAGTCTCTCTTGCGACTCCCCTCGGACCCAGCCTCCTTCCATTCAACCCAAAAGCGCTCGGACCTAAGGGTAACAGCACATCGGTAGGAGTCCTAGCCGTCGACCCTACAACATTCCCCCAGATCATAAACTACCAGTTCGTAAATTCTCCCCCCCAACAACAAGTCTACGCCGAGCTAGCGAATAATTCCCGAACGGTCCTGCTTCCCGATTCTCTAGCGTCGAGACTCGATGTCTCAGTAGGTGAAAGCATAGACATTACGACGTTCAATGGAACCTTGCCATTTCATGTGGCGGGAACATTCACCGGCCCAGTCCTACAGTACATCCAGTTTGGAAACAGCTTTGCCAGCGACTCGATAGTTGTGTCCTTCAATTCACAAAAAGAATTCTTCGGAGGCAGCAACAGTGCTCCTCTCTTCCTCATCAACCTCAAGCCCCAGTTCAAACAAGCAGCATCTACTATCGCTCGCGACATTGCAGCCTCATATCCGAAGTATGATTTTGCCGAAAACTCGCTGACCCTTGGACAACTTCTCTCTCTCGTTCGAGATACCATAAACCGGATATTCACGATAATCTTGTTGGTTCTCTACTTCGCCCTCCTCATCGCCACCCTTGGAATAACCGCCACAATGATCATGAACGTGACCGATAGGAAGCGAGAGATCGGGCTCTTGCGATCACAGGGAATGAGCAGGAGACAGATAGCAGGGCTCTTTCTCAGCGAAGGAATTCTCCTGGGACTTTTTGGCTTCCTGCTTGCGGTTCCCGCAGGTCTACTGCTATTGGAGGGGGCGACTAACAGCACAACTCTAGCAGGCTTCTACCTCCCATTCGTCGTCCCCATCGGTGCGATGGTTCAAGCATTTGGATTGTCGATTCTGGCCGTAGTCGCTGGGTCATTGTATCCTGCTCTTCGTGCTTCGAGAATGGAAATCACGAAGGCTCTCGAACAAGCATAACGAGCGGGTAACCGTTACTAGTGGGAAATGGAGTAGGGTACGGCGGGCTTAGTTCTGGCTTAGATCGAATGATCATCTTGAGCCGGCATGCCCAAGTTCAGCCAGCGTCAACGGTACACTCTCGCCATTCTTTGCAGCTTGCTAATTGCTGGCCTAGTACTGTTATCCTTCCCTGCACCTGCCGAACAGGATACCGCGACCTATTCGACACCAACCGGCTATTCTGCTAGTGCACTACAAACGGTGATCGGATATGCGCTTTCGGGCTATTACGCGTCAGCACACATAACGACCGGAAACACGGCTACTGTAACACTGACGCTCGTTGAGAGGGACCTGGTAATCTTCACAAGCACTTTTCCCGCGGGAACATTCGACATTCCAAGCACTCCTATCACCGCCGCCAACGGAGGAACCGTATTCTTGACAATAACGTCCCACAACCAGGTCTTCACCCAGATGAACGTAGCGGCGAAAATATTCCACATAGTCACAGCGCTTCCATTCTTCTGGGCAGGAGCAGGGATCTTGGGCTTGACCGGCCTCCTAACCCTCGCGATTTTCTACCAGCATACAGCAGCTGGAAAACTCGCGAGAAGAATCCTGCCCGTGGAAAAAGCAGGCCTCGGCTGGCCCTAGAGGCGCCGCGGGATCATCTGCGAAACCAGATTAAATAATACGCCAGACTCGGGAAGGTTCTGCGCGAAATCCTTGACTGGCAACGCTCTGATCTCGGTATATGACAAGTCCAGGCTGGAACACATAGTCGGAGCGTTTGCAAGACACAAGATCAAAGTGATCAGCTCAGGTGGCACAGCCCAAGCGATCCGAAAACTCAGACACGAGGTCGTAGAGGTCTCAACTTACACCGGGTTTCCCGAGATGCCTGGTGGATTGGTGAAAACTCTACATCCCAAGATTCACGCGGGGATTCTAGGTGATTGGAAAGACCCAGTACAAGAAAAATATCTTCGCGAGAACGGGATTGAACCGATGGATTTTGTCGTGGTGAGCTTGTACCCGTTTCGCGAGGTTGTGAAGAGCTACCCTGTGAACTTGCGAAGGGCGATCGATAATATCGATATTGGAGGTGTCACGTTGATCCGTGCTGCCGCGAAGGGAGCGTTTCTAAACAATAGAGTCGTGCCGTTGACCAGACCTGCCCAGTATGATGTCTTGATACGGGAGCTGGACAAACATGAATCGATCAAAGATGAGTTGAGGCGCAAGCTTGCTCGTGAGGCCTTCGCGGTGACAGCAGAGTACGATGCTGCGATAGAGAGTTATTTGGGCAAGGTGAAGGGATGAGCGGGCAAGAGATCCGTCGGATCTACCGTACTGCTCGAGATGAGAATCTACCATTATCGCTGAAGTTAACGATCGGGGAGAAGGTGTTCGAGTACTCAAAGGTTCAGTGGAGGGTGGAAGGCCGGATGCGGGGGCTGCGGTATGGGACCAACCCGCATCAGAAAGCCGCTTTGTACAAACCGAAATCATCGAACAGCGGGATGGGAAATGTCAACTGGGTAAAGTGGGGAAAAGATGGTCCTTCAGCAACGAACATCGAAGATGGTAGTCATGGGCTACGGATCACGAGCTACTTCAAAGAGCCCGCCGTGGCAGTGATGAAACATCTCAACCCATCAGGCGTGGCCGTTTCAATAGGAGAGGAAAGTCTTGCTCAGGTGTACGCGCATGCTAGGGACTCTGACAGCCGGGCCGCCTTTGGAAGCGTCGTAGTATTCAATAGTCCTGTTGACCGAAAGACTGCGGAGGAGATCATGAAGACGTTTGTCGAAGTTGTCTATGCGCCGGGATATGGTTCTGATGCTCTTAGGGTTTTCGAATCCAAGAGGGACATACGAGTTGGAGAAGTCCCAGTTCAACAAGCGAGAGATGGGGCCATGCCCCCAGATGTGGTAGTGCTGGAAGACGGGTCACTGATCATCGAGGACCCGTACCGAACTAGTATATTGTCCCTAGAGGAGATGAAAAACCTCGAGGTGCCTACTGAGAAGAAGCCGTCGGATCAGGAGTATTTGGATCTGTTGCATGCATGGTGGGTGGCATGCGAAGTTCGGTCAAACGCAGTGGTCTTCTGGAAAAATGGAACTTCACTGGCGATCGGGACCGGCCAGCAAGACAGGATTGGGGCCATCGAGAATTCCATCGACAAGGCGCACAAGCTCGGCCACAGGTTCCAAGGAAGCGTGCTGGCTTCCGACGGGTTCCTTCCAAAGCTGGATAATGTAGAAGCGCTGGCGAAGGAGCGCGTCTCGGCCATTGTCCAACCAGGCGGGTCAGTGGAGGACCCAGGGATCGTCAAGGCGTGCAACGGGCACGGGATGAAGATGGTATTTACTGGTGAACGGTCCTTCAGGCATTTCTAAAAAGAACTGAACCCCGTTTCCAAACCTGTTTCGTTCGTATTGATTGTTTATATCTCACTTCCGACTTTAAGGGGTGGTTTCTTCTTGGAATCCGATGACATTGATTCTGCGTCGGCAATCGAGAGGAGCTACGAATCTTTCCAAGTGAAATCCTTCGGTGAAAACTTGGCTGTTAACTTTGGAATGATATTTGTGACCATCACGGCTTTGATTCTCAGTATGTTACTCCTACCGCATCTGCTGGTCGGGGTGACGTGGAACGGAGGATAAATCCTGCCAGATTAGGAAAATCCTTATATCGGATATCCGATATCGTTATACCGATATCGAAGCATTAGAAAAGGAGGCGAAACGTATGAGCGAACATGAATGGAATCGTCCCAAACACTTCTTCGCCTGGGGCATATTCGCGCTAGTCGCCGTTGTCGTGGCATCAATCGCAGTCTCAGCATTGCTATTCGCAACACGCCCTGCACCTGTCGCAGGCATGTACTATCCGTACTTCTTCTTCCCATTCCCGCTATTCTTCATCTTCGGAATATTCGCATTCTTCTGGCTAGCCAGATGGCTAATCTTCCCATGGAGAGGAGGATGGGGCTACCGAGGAAGATACTGGCGCTACCAAGACGAATCCTACTACATCATCCGCGCACGATACGCAAAGGGAGAGATCACCAAAGAACAATTCGAACAAATGATGCGCGACCTACAACAACATGCCACTAACCAACCACAGTCCTAGACTGACAACAAGCCAAACCTCACCCATTTTTCAAGTCTTTTTTTTCTGCATTACGACACGACTGGACAGCCGAAGAAGCCCAATTCCATGAATCCTCGGGAGCACGAGCAATCTAGATTCCTTGCACATCATTCGCTGTCTGTCTAACTCAGCAAGTCGAAGCGAACGAGAGACTCTTTCTGATGCTGCGTGACATCGTCTGTGAGCTCCGCCCCGACGCGGTAGTAGTCTTCCACATCAACGTCTTTCAGCTCGAAAAAACCCGCAACATTTCTAAAGTCAGCTTCCAAAAGGCCCGCGGCTTCTGGGTGACTGACTAAGACGGCTTGCGAGACATCGATGATGTAGGGCTTCTTGTCCCAGACAACGATATTGTAGGGGCTAAGGTCTCCGTGTACCAGATGAGCCCGAGAGACAAGCGTCTCCATTGCCGCAAGAACCATCCTCGAAAGAGCCGCATAATCCCCGCCTTCTAACTCATTGAGTTGTGGGGCAGCTATCCCATTGCAGCCGAGTAGGGTCATCACGACAATATTTTCCTCAAACCCGACCGGACGAGGCGCTGGGATCCGTATCTTTTCCAACCTTGCCAGATTACGGTATTCCTTCTCAGTCCACATTGCCTCAGTCCGCAATGTAACATGGCGTTTGGCGTGACGATAGCGCCAGTCGCCGAAGAGATACTGCTTTCTCTCTCTTTTTCCAAAAACCTTAGAGGTGTGGATCTTGACTGCTAGTTCCCGGCCGTCGGGGGCGACCCCGTGGACAACGAGACTTTCCTTACCTTGCCTGATCGGCCGCCCAAGCCGAGCTATCACACCGTGATTCATAAGCCGGTACAGGGCCATCTGTGAACACTCGTCGAACAATCCCTGCCAAATACCTCCACTCCAAACTCGGCAAGATTGAGATTGAGATTCAAACGAATCTAAGGATTGCGGTTACTCGCTCGAAGTCAAGCATACCTTGCCCTGTTCAAATAGAATCCATTGAATCATCCTTAACCATGCACACAGTAGAAATCAAGTCTACTGAAAACGGTCCAAACCTCGTCTACCTTGATGGGAAGGTGTTCACTGCCTTGTGCAGATGCGGCGGCTCCAGCAACAAACCCTTCTGCGATGGGACCCACGCAAAGATCGCGTTCCACGCCAAACCTGCAGACCTCAAAGTCCTCACCGAACATTCCAAGGTAGAAGCGTAGCTTAGAGAACTGAAACTCATCATAGTAATCCTTCAGCTGATGAATTTGTCTTTAACTCGAATTCCTCTCTTTTTCTGCACTCGTCCGAGACCGAATGCGTTGTGTCCGTGTCTCAAGAAGAGTCGGATTACAGCGTCCTCTGCTCTCTGAGGACAGATTACGACGAAGCCTACTCCCATGTTGAAAGTCCGGTACATTTCCCTGTCTGAGACTCTTCCACGCTTCTGAATAATCCGGAATATTCCAGGTGTAGGAGGCGGTTGTTCGATGTCTGCTCCGAGTCTTGCCTGTCCGACAATCCTATCGAGTTTTGCAAATGCTCCCCCCGTTATGTGAGCGAGCCCGTGAACCTCCAGTCTTCTTGTCACCTCTAGAACCGGCTTGACATAGATTTGAGTAGGTTCCAGCAGTTCCTCACCGAAGCTTCGGCCAAGTTCCGGAACATTCTCCTTCAGCTTGTACTCTCTTAGGAGAATTTTCCTGGCGAGCGTTAGACCGTTCGAGTGTATTCCCGAACTGGCAACTCCGACCAGCGCGTCGCCATTTCGAATCTCATCTCCGAGGACGAGATCTTTCCTCTTGCATATCCCTGCAGCCATCCCCACGAGGTCTAGCCCAGGGTCTCTAGAGAGAAGGTCTGGGACGATAGCTGTCTCACCGCCAACTATAGCCATTCCGGCCTGTTTTGCTCCTTCTACCAGCCCGACGGCGATTTGGTCGACAATACGGCGATCGTGTTTGGCCATGGCGAGGTAGTCGAGGAAACTGATGGGTTCGGCGCCTGTGCAGATCAGATCATTCGCGCACATCGCGACACAATCTATCCCGACGGTGTCGTACTTGCGCATCATCTGAGCAATGATGACCTTGGTCCCGACGTTATCGGTATGAAGGCTCAGGACCCGGCCATCGTTGAGATCAACGAGACCTGCATAATGGCCGATCGGGAAAACAGGATGCCCTAACTTCCCCTTACGGGTCTTGAATGTAGATTCCAGCAGTCGTGCAAGAGCCTCGTGGGATTTTCTGACTTGAGAAACGTCGACACCCGCTCTGGCGTAGGTCATGCGGGGCCGAGGCAAGCCTAGAGCTTCAGTCCCGTCAAGCGCTCGTAAGCGATAACATACCGCTTGCTCGTCTCGTCGATCAGATCCTTGGGAAGTCCAGGAGGTCTCGGGGTTGGCTGTCCAGCTTTTCGCGCGTCATCGAGCGTCTTCTTGTAACCAACCTTGGAAAGCCAGTCTCGAATTAACTGCTTATCATAACTCTCCTGGTTCTTGCCTGGAGAATAGTTCTCTTTCGGCCAGAGACGAAACTCGTCGGGCCCAATCGAGTCCGCTAGAACAATATTGCTTTCATCATCTAAACCAAACTCTAGTTTGAGATCTGCGAGGATGAAGCCGGCCTTGTCCGCGCGCTCGGACATTTTCTTGTAGGTACTGACACTATTATCTTTGAGCGCGGTGATCTCTTCCGCGTCCAACCAGCCCTCATCGACAATCTGATCAACCGTGACAGGCTCATCTTTCACGTCAGACTTGGTAGTCGGATCGAAGTAGGGTTCAGGAAGCTTGGCAGCATTGATCGGCTTCACGGGAAGATTCACCTCTCCCTTGACAAGTCTCTCGTAGAGGCTGCCATAGAGGTAACCACGGACAACACACTCTACCGGAATCATCTTCAGCTTCCGGACAATCATCCGGTTCGCGTTCTCCACCCGGACCATATGATGAGGAACTTTCAGGTAGTTGAACCAGTAAGCAGCAAGCTTGCAGAGCACTTCTCCCTTTCGAGGAATAGTGGAGGGAAGGACAACATCGTAGGCAGAGACTCTATCGGTGAAAATGAACAAGAGTTCCTCGTTGGTAAGCTCGTAGATGTCCTTTACCTTCCCACGTTTGAACGGCACAGACGACAATTCGTTCTCGGGCTTGAGAACGTGTTCTTGCATCTAGACACGTCCCCCTCGGTACTGTTGGACATTCCTTGCGAGTTCTGAGTCGGAGAGCGCCAGAATCTCAGCGGCGAGGAGTGCCGCATTCGTTCCATTGTCCAGGCCGACAGTTCCAACGGGGACACCTGATGGAAGCTGAACTATCGATAGGATGGAGTCGAGGTTGAGCTTGCCTGAGACCGGGACTCCAATTACCGGCTTGTTTGTCAGAGACGCTACGAAGCCAGGTAGGGCGGCGCTGAGACCAGCGATGGCAATGAAAACATCAGACTTCGAGTTCTCGACGTACTTGTCAAGCTCTTTGTGGTTGCGGTGACTCGAGAGAACCTTCGTCTCGAAGGAAATGCCAAGCTTCTCAAGAATGGTTTCCGCTTTCTTAGCGATCTCCCGATCGCTCTCCGAACCCATGACGATGCTAACGCTTCTGGTCAACTATGACACCGCACAACGCGAGATTCTGTGACTACCGCTTTCACTGGTAAATCAAACTGATCCCGAGGAACGCGACTGACAAGCTGTAGATTGAACGATAGACCGATCGAACGAACATGGTCTGGAAGCGTTTTGAGAACACGGTCAAAATATCCTCTGCCCCAGCCGAGACGGTAGCCTTCCTTGTCCCACACGATCCCGGGAACGAACAGCACATCGATAGCGTCGAGGCTCTCGGGCCGAATAAACTCCGGCCGGGGTTCCGGAATGTTGAAATTTCCAGGCGCAAGCTCTTTCCCGAGGTCTTTGAGCTCAGAGAAGAAAAGGTCAATGTCTCCTTTCTTCACAACGGGAACAAGAACTCGCTTGTTGCTATCCAAGGCTTTCCGAATGAGCGGACGAGTGTCAACCTCGCTTCCCTTGCTGACGTAGCAAGCAATACCTCTCGCCCGAACATACTCGTGAAGATGCAGAACCTGATCCATGACCTCCACACTCTTCTGCTCTATATCTCGCGTAGACTGTCGATCTCTGAGTCGCAAAATGTATCCTCTAAATTGCTCTTTCTCGACAGCAGTCTTTGCTTCGGTCAAACTTTCAAGCCAATCTGGATACTTGAGGCCAGTATAGTGTTCTCTAGCAGACATGCTATTGTCATGGGTCCAACACCTCCCGGGACCGGTGTAATATAACCGGCTACTCTGTTCACCTTCTCAAAATCCACATCCCCCCGGAGCTTTCCGTCGACCCTTGTCAAGCCAACATCGACTACAGTCGAGTTAGGCTTCACGTGTTCGGCGCGAATCTGGAAGACTTCTTTTCCAACTGCGCTTACTAGAATATCAGCGGTCCGGGTCATCCCTGAAAGGTTGGGCGTCTTGGAGTGGCAGACCGTAACAGTCGCATCTCGATTGAGGAGGAGGTTGGCCAATGGTCTGCCCACCAGATTACTTCGGTTGATGATAACTGCCCTGGATCCAGCGACCGGAACTTTGTAGTAGTTTAGCAGTTTGATGACGCCTTTCGGCGTGCCCGGAACCAGTTCCTCATGGCCAGCGGCCAGTTTGCCAGCGTTGATGGGGTGTAATCCGTCAACATCCTTGTAGGGGATGATTCTCTCAATTACCCTTTCCTCGTTGAAGCCCGGAGGTAGTGGTAGCTGAACGAGTATTCCGTTGACCTTGGGGTTGGTGTTGAGCTGGCCGAGCAAAGCTTCGAGCTTGTCCTGGGAAGTATCAGCAGGTAGGTGGTGGCTCTCAGACCTTATTCCAACCTCATCAGCAGCCTTGTGCTTGGCTTTGAGATAGGAGGCGCTAGCAGCGTCGTCGCCGACCTGAATTGTGACGAGGAAAGGTACAGTCCCGTGTTTTTCCAGTTGTTGGACGTGTACGGCAACTTGTTTCTTGACCTCTCCAGCTACCAGTTTACCGTCCATGAGGATGGCTGTCAATTTTTGAAAAGCACTCTCCTTCCTTCAAACCTCAATTGATCCTCTGTGAGGAGTCTGATTGCTTCGGGAAGAATTCTGTGCTCTTCTCTGAGGATTCGGCTGGAAAGAGTTTCTACAGTGTCGTCGTCGCGGATCGCGACTGCTGTTTGAAGGATTATTGGGCCGTGGTCGACCTCTCTGTCGACAAGGTGGACAGTGCAGCCAGTAATCTTGACACCGTGGTCGAGGGCTTGCTTCTGCGCTTCCAAACCGGGAAAGGACGGAAGTAGAGCAGGGTGTACGTTGATGATTCTGCGAGGGTACAGATCGACGAACTGTTCGCTGAGAATCCGGAGATACCCTGCCAGTACAATCAGCCCGTTTTTCGATACCACCCCGCATGACTGGAGAGCGGCGATAGTTTTCTGGTCGTAGTCCCAGCTTTTCTTGGGGACACCCTTGTCGTCCAGGGTGATTGTTTGGACATGATGTTTCTTGGCTATGTCGAGAGCTGGCGCGTTTGGTCTGTTGCTGATTACAATCTTGACCTCGCACTCGGTGAGGTAGTGATTATCTACCGCGTCCAGTATGGAATCAAGGTTTGAACCTCGTCCTGACGCCAAGATGCCGATCGGGACCATTCATATAGGCCTTTCTGGTCCATGCATTTCTTTCAGCAACTGTTGTGAAGTGTCAATCTTGCCGAGCTTTGGAACCCATTCCATTCTACTTCCAAGCATCCCGTGTTCTTCCCTGTGCTTGTAGAGTCGACGGACTCTTTCAGCTGCATCACGTCGCTTCGCGAGGAGTCGTTCTGTGCCTATGTCGCTTCGATGGTAAAGTCCCCATCCATCGGTGAGCTGGACACTCGACACGGTTTTCTCGATCCTGGCACTGGCTGGGGGTAGAGTATGGTCCATCGCCATTAGCGCGAGAAGGCGGGAACCTCCCGTGACAACTTGCTGATCTTCTTGGAGGTCAGCACTTCCCCAGAACAGGTAGCACCCATTTCGTTTGATGTTTGTCTCGAAAACCTGAACCGGGTGACCCTTGGCTTTCTCCCGTTTTTCGGGATATCCACTAGGAGCGACGACCTTTACGACCACGGCGTCCTCATTGGTGAATTCGAGCTTCAGCTTAGACAGCTGTCTTTCAACTATGGCTTGGAAGACGTCGACGATGTCTGTTTTGAGCATCGCAAGCATGTTGATAGCTTCGGGATCGCCCAGCCGAGAGTACATTTCTATGACGGTGGGTCCCTCGTTTTCCGTGAGCATCATCTGCCCACCGACCATGCCGTGGTAGGCTTTGCCGGTTTTTTTCTGGATGGCCTCAACAATTCCCTCGACGATCTTGAGCGACTTGTCATACTCTTCCCTGGTAATGAATGGGAGAATCATGTCGGGACCTGAGATGCTGCCCATTCCGCCTGTCTCGGGTCCGCTGTCGAAGTCGTGGGCGCTCTTGTTGTCTTGGACGAGAGGGGTCCCAAGAACGGTTTTGCCATCTGTGAAGCATTGCAGGGAATACTCTGGACCCCAAGCCTTCTCTTCAACTAGAATCTTGTCTTCGATGTCGGAGTAGGCAGCCATGCTGGCCTGGAGAGAATCGAAGTAGGCTTCTTTGAAACGCTCCTTCTCATCGTGCAGATAGATCTGCCGGTCTTCAATCAGCTTAACACCCTTACCGCCGGACTGACGGGCAGGCTTGATGACAATGTTTTGGAGCCAGGGTTGAGTGTCGATGTTTTTCCGGATGTGGTCTGAGGCTTCTTGTGCGTTCTTGAAGGTTCGGAAGAGAAGTTTGCCTGGGAGATTGTTCTCCCACTGTAGGCGTCGGAGGTCTGCTTTGGAACGTTCCATGACTGAGAGTTCTTGGCTAGCACCGATGCATTGGATGCCTTCCTTTTCGAGTGCATCTGGTATACCGTGAAAACCAGGCTCCTCGGGTCCGACTACCACTATGTCGATTCCCCAGCCGCGAGCAGACCTGACTATCGTCTTCGGGTCTGTTGTTCTGCCGATACGAAGGTCTCCCTGGTTGTCCTTGCAGATCTTGTGAATACCCGGATTCCGATTTTCAGCGATCCAGAATATCTCGGGTTTCTGATCGCTGAGACTCAACTTCCAAGCAAGGGCATGTTCGCGTGCACCTCCGCCTACACCCATTACTCTCATCGTGTCGTGACTCCGTTCTCGAAGCAGCGCATGCAGAGATTCTGTCTTGGAAGCCCGATGGCGTGCTGGAGTTCTTCAACGGTCATGAACGATATACTGTCAGCCCCGACATTACTCGCGAGTTCTTTCTCGCTCAGGCTCCCTGAAATCAGTTCGTCTCTTGGCGGGATCTCGACTCCGTAGGGACATGGTGAGACGAGTGCTGGGCTTCCAATTCGAACGTGTATTCGTTGGGCGCCGTTGCGCTTGAGATTCAGAACAGTGTTTCGTAGAGTATTTCCCCTGACGACACTATCGTCCACCAATACAACGTCTTTGCCTTCGACCGCGCTCTTGATGGGGTTGAGCTTGAGCTGGACTCCTACAAGACGTTCTTTCTGCGTTGGTTCAAGCGCCGCACGAATGTTCTCTCCAGTTCGCATAAAACCGAGTTCCTGGGGAAGACCGGACTCTTGACTGTATCCGTTCGCAATCGGGAGCGCTGTCTCCGGAACGCCAATTACGACGTCGGCTTTGACCGAGTGAGTCTTGGCTAGCTCTCTACCGATGCTGCTTCTGACCTTGGCTACTGGAAGAGAATTGACTTGACTGTCGAGCCTTGCGAGGAAAACGTATTCGTAGCTGCAGAAGTTGCCGGCGTCGGTTGAAGGCGTATTTCCGCGAATATCCTCGGGGGTGAACATGATGACCTCTCCTGTTTCAACGGGTCCAGTGTGGTCAATGCCCATTACGTCGAGGGCGCAGGTCTCGGATGCGACGGCTCCGATGTCAAAACCCACGCTCCCTGTTTCGAGTGGCTTTACCCCGAGTGGGTTTCTTCCTGTGATGAGTTCTTGTTTGTGGGTGAGTGCGACGAAGGAGTATCCGCCTCCTATCTTATTGATGAGCATCGAGGTTGCTTTGAGCGATTCTCTCTCGCTGTGGAGGAGCTGTGAGAGTTGGCGTGCGAAAAGTTTGGTGGCTTCGCCGCGGTTTTCGTGAAGATCTGTTTTGCCGTCAAGTGCAAGAACCATCTCGTAGGGCGCTTTAACGTGGACGAGATAGTCATCTAGGTAGGAGGATGTCTGTCCGATTCCGATGAAGCCTTTCGGAATACTTGTCCTGTTTTTCTGGAAGAATTGTTCAACACCTCCTCTTCCTGCGAGGGTGCGTAGAGTGTTTCCCTGTCCGATTGTTGCCAGGCTGACGGATTCTTGTCCACGTCCTTGGAGTGCGCTGAGCCCGTAGTGAATGAAGTGGGACGCGTTCCAGTTTTCTCGTCCTTCGCCAAAGGAGTAGAATCCTATCAGACCCGGCATTGCTGGGTTAGGCCTTCATTTCTTCTCGGGTTCGAAGCACAGGATCTTTCTTTAGACCAAGATACTCGCCAGTAACGCAGGCGAAGCACATTTCGTCCTTGCCCAGGCCGATTCCTTCGCTTAGACCGTTGATGTCGTTGTAGCCGAGACCGTCGACGCCGATTTCACGCGCGACCTTGCTGTTGAGATCCGTTACGTTCAGTGTCTCGCCATCTGCCTTGTTCGCAAGCAATTCTTCCCTTGTTGGGAAATCGATTCCCATGTAACATGGGTGGCGGATGGGCGGGAAGGTGACGACCATGTAGACTTTCTTCGCTCCTGCGTCTCGGAGGGATTGGACGATGTTTCTGCTGCTGGTTCCGCGGACGATGCTGTCATCGACCACGATAACATCTTTGCCGTCGACGACGGGTTTGATGGTGATGATCTCGCGGACGATCTCTTCCCGGCTTTTCGCTGTTGGCTCGATAAAGCTGCGGAGGCTTCCTTTTCTGCGGTATCGGTCTTTCATCAAGCCCTCCTCCATTGGTATTCCGCTCTCCTCGGAGTAGCCGAGGGCTGCGGGTCTAGCGGAGTCGGGTACTGGAATGACTACATCGGCTTTGAACGGGTATTTTCGGGCGAGGACTCTGCCGAGCTTTCGTCGTGCGTTGTAGACGTAGTGGTCATCGATCTTGCTACTAGGATGGCCAAAGTATGTGTATTCGAATGGGCAGTGATAGTGGCGTGAAGCGGCTGCGAATTTTGTTATTTTGAGACCGTCTTTAGTCAGACTGACAAGCTCGCCTGGTTGTACATCCCTGACAAGGTCTGCATGGAGAGCTGTGAGGGCGCAACTCTCGCTCGCCACGATGTGAGTGTCCGTGTCAGGATCGTATCCGAGACAGAGGGGTCTGTAGCCTGCTTCGTCCCTTGCCGCTAGCACCTCGCCGTCATGGGTTATCATGACGAAGCTGTAGGAGCCACTCAGCTCTTTGCTCAGCTTGTGAAACGCACGGGTCCAGTCGTGTTCAGCGCGATAGTGCTGGAGGAGACGGTATCCAGCGAGCTTCGTGTCTGTCGTAGAGCCTAGGATCGGAAATTCTTTCTCTACGACGGACTCGAGATCTTCTGTGTTCGCGATGGTTCCGTTCTGGGCGATGGCGAATTCGCCGCGAATGTCGAGCGGATGCGCATTCTCTAGTGTTGTCCGTCCGCGGGTCGAGTAGCGTACGTGTCCTATTCCGCGATTGCTGGTGAAGCTAAGAATCTTCTTCGCATTAGCATCGGCACCCTGGCCTATCAGGCCTAAGCCTTTGAGGATGGGCTCGCCGGGTACGGCTATTCCCCACGACTCTTGTCCTCGGTGTTGGAGGGCCGCGAGTCCCTTGACTATACGCTCAGCGACGGGCCGGTTCTCCATAGAGTATATGGCCAGGACGCCACAGTGCTCCTTCATGGCGTCGCCTCCATTGCCCGCGGAATCGCTTCGGACCAAGCCCTTGAAGCTTCGTCGAGCGGAATCGTGATGATGACTTGTCTCTTCGAGAGGAACTCGATCCCGTTGTCTGTTACAGTTCCAACCTTTGCGGAAGGTATTCCGAGCCGTTTGAAAGAGTTGACTATACTAGCCGAGTTCTTGGGCTTTGTTTCTAGGAAGAATCGTGATCTTGATTCTGAGAATAGCAAGTTGTCCATTCTGCTTGTCTTGTTTGGAACCGTGTCGATGTCGACGGTTACGCCTTTGTGGCCTTGAACCGACATCTCGGCCAAGGCGACAGCTAATCCACCTTTCGAGATATCGTGTAAGCTTTCTACATCGCCTCTTCTCAGAGTCCTCAACAGCGCTCGCAGGAGTGTCTTCTCTTTCTTCAAGTTGACCCTTGGGACCCGGCCGCCTACGAGCTTGTGTATGTGTTCGTAGTATTCGCTTCCGCCCATCTCATCAGAAGTGTTTCCAACCACGATGAGATCGTCTCCTTCTCTACTGAGGGCTTGTAGTACCTTCGGAGTCTTGGATTCTACGAGTCCTATGGCGGCAATGACAGGCGAAGGCTTAATCGCCCTACGATTCATGGAGTCTTCGTTGTAGAAGCTGACCTTTCCGCCGACACATGGGACTCCGACAGCGTTGAGATAGTTGGCGATGGCGCGAATAGCTTCTTTGAATGTCCAGTACACCTCAGGGTTCCCTGGGTTTCCGAATTGTAGATGATCGACGGCCGCAACAGGTTCCGCACCCACGGCGACCAAGTTGCAGAATGCCTCCGAGACAACACCCACAGTTCCCCAGTAAGAGTCCACGTAGCATTGCTTGCTGTTGCCGCCGGTGGTGAGAGCGAGGGAGCGCTTATTGGGTAGGCGTAGTATTGCGGAGTCGGCTTGTCCAGGTTTAACGATGGTTCGTATGCCAACCTCATGATCGTATTGGCGATAGATCCACTCCTTGCTCGCGATGTTCGGGCTGGAGAGCAGTTCGATTAGAGTCTGAGCAAGGTCTTCAGGCATAGCTGGCTCAGGTACTTCTGCGAGAGCGTCGAGATATTCAGGGCGCTTTGCTGACCTGGGTACAGGTGGGGCTTCAGCGACAAACTTTGCTGGTGCTTTGGCCACAACCTCGTTTCCCCGTCGGATGATCAAGAGGCTGTCCCTAGTGACGTGTCCAATCTTCGCGTAGCCTATCTCCCATTTGTTGAGAATATTGACGAGTTTCCTTTCGTTTTCCTCTCGGACTAAGAGAACCATTCTCTCTTGTGATTCGGATATCATGATCTCTGCGGGTTGCATGTTGGGCTCGCGTGTCTGGACCCTGTTCAGATCGATTTCTATCCCGGTTCCAGCTTTCGCCGCAATCTCTGACAGTCCGCAGGTTAGGCCGCCGCCGCCGAGATCTTTCATTCCCTGGATGATTTTCGCGTCGACTGCTTCTAGTATCGCTTCGATGACGAGCTTCTTAGTGAAAGGGTCCGGAACTTGGACAGCTGATCGCTCTGTATCGGATTTTTCGGCAAGTGTCTTGCTGGCGAAGCTTGCCCCGCGAATGCCGTCGCGTCCCGTTCTTCCTCCAACAAGATAGACGAGGTCACCTGGATCGCGGGCTTCGCCCAGAACGAGCTTGTCTTTTCGTCCGAGACCAACGCAAACGACATCAACGAGGCAGTTTCTCTCGAAGAACGTGTCGAACTCCACTTCTCCGCCGACTGTCGGGACGCCTATGCAGTTGCCGTAGTCAGCTATCCCCCTGACGACGTTATCGAACAACCAGCGCGTGTGAAGACTATCCATTGATCCGAACCTGAGCGGATCGAGGAGAGCGATAGGACGTGTCCCCAGACTGAGAATGTCTCGGACGACACCGCCCACGCCTGTGGCCGCTCCACCATAGGGGTCGATAGCGCTGGGGTGGTTGTGTGATTCGATGTGGAGGGTTACAACCCAGCCATCGCCGATGTAGATGACGCCGGCGTCGAACCCTGGTCCGACTAGAACTCTTGGCCCTTTGCTGGGGAGTCGTTTGAGGAGCGGTTTGCTGGATTTGTAGCTGCAATGCTCGGACCATTGTGCCTCGAGCATAGCCCATTCGACCTCGTTAGGCTCTCGCTGGAGCTTCTTGACCGCGTATCGGATCTCCTCATCGGTGAGATTGGGCTTCTGAACCTCAACCAGGGTCCAGCTTTGAGGCTCCTCGATGACAGATCGGGTCATGATGGCTGTTCTCTCGCCCGATTAACAAGAAGTGTTGCGCGCGAGGCTGTGATTGCTCCTATGATGAAGGCTATGATGAACCCGACAAGGCCTGCGAAGAGATAGGCGATAAGCCCAGCGACAAGGCCTGCGAAGAGATAGGCGATAAGCCCAGCGACAAGGCCGGCGATAAATCCTGCCACAACAGCGGTTGCGCGGGGATACGTTCTCTTTTCCGGCGTAGATGCTTCTGGCAAATGTTATCGATTCTCCCCTTCCACTGTGTTTTCGAAAGATCTGATCATAGAGTCGAAGATAAGTCGTCCATCTGGTTGATTGTTAAGCGAGAGAATTGGGAGAGAGGCCCTTTCAGGATGGGGCATTAGTCCCATGACGTTTCCTTCTTTGTTGCATATTCCAGCGATGTTGTCGAGGGATCCGTTGGGGTTAGAATCCTTTGTAGGAATATTAGTTTCGTTGACGTATCGTAGAACGATCTGCTTGTTCCTCTCTAGTTCAGCGAGCTGGTCATTATCGAGGTAGTATCGGCCTTCGTTGTGGGCGATTGGGATCCGTAGGGTCTGTCCCTTTTTCGCCAGGTTAGTGAACGGTGTTCTAGTTGATTCTACTCGGAGGCGGGTCCATTTGCATACGAATCGAAGGCCTGCGTTTCGGAGGACGGCGCCAAGTAGGATTCCGGCCTCGACCAGAATCTGGAAGCCATTGCATATTCCAAGGACTGGCTTGCCGGCCACTGTCGCCTCTCTAATGGTTTCTAGGCTTGGGCTGGTGGCGGCTATCGCGCCGGCGCGAAGGTAGTCGCCGTACGAGAAGCCCCCTGGTAGAACGTAGGCATCATATTGATCCTCTTTCAGGTCTTTGTGCCAAACGAGGTCTGTCGGGACCTTGACAGTTTTCTGGAGAATCTCTAGCGCGTCTAGGTCGCAGTTGCTTCCGGGGAACTGTACGACGGCGACCTTTACCATTATCCGAGTTTCCTAAAGTAGTGAATTTCGATGCCTATTAAGCTCTTTTTTGACAAACTCGTGTCAAGGAAGGAGATTGCTAGGAGACTTCGACAATAGCCCCCGGAGTCGACATTCTAGAATTGTCGAACCAAGACCCTGATAGCACGCTTTACTAGCTTACGACCCTGACCTGGCAGACGTGAGCTGCAGGATTGTAGATCCGAAGATCATCGCAGAGCTTCCGAACAAGCTGTTCAGCCTCGCCAGGAGAGCTGGCTTCAACATTCATCCGCAGGAGCTTCCCCGCACGAACATTCGTCACCTGAGAGTACCCTCCCTTCAAGATTAGATTGTGGTGAATTGTCTCTCCCTCCGGATCCCGGGCAAGAGACTTGTTCTCTACCACAACCTCCACGGTGAAGCTTGCCGGCGACATTGCAAATAGCTAGCTCCATGAGCCTTCCTTAAGCTCTTTTTCCATCCTGGCTCTACCACACGTCCGAAGAGTTGACATTCTAGGTAAGCAGGCCGATCGGAGTCCAGATGTTGCCCAGCGAATTCTTGCCACGCGCCCATTCCAAGAGATTGGGAGAACTCGACGCGTCAAACTGGAAGAATCTAAAGGTGGGAAAAAACGCTTCACGTGTTGACCCTGCCATCCGAGAGATTGTTTCATCATTGAACGACAAAGGATACAAGACCTTCTCGTCTTGCAGCGGAGGCCACAGAGCAAACCTTCGCCGGAGATTCGACCGACACGAGAGCGGGTACATCGCCTTCTCCCCGCCCTCGAGAATTCCTTTCGCCCTCTATCTCGCCCTCCGTGAAACGAATCAGGATTTCATGTTCGAGGCGGAAGCGGTGATACATGATGGAAACGGGGATAGAAGAGAGACAATGTACACGCAGCTAGACTGGCAGCTCGTTGATCAAAGGAAACACCGTCCGGAATACTACGAGAAGCTCTTCCTCGAGATGAAGCGAGTCATCAATCGCTTTCCTGGGCAACCAGATGATCACAAGAAAGTCTTGACCGGCCTGCTGGGAAAGCCCAACCTGACGCTAGCCTCGAGAATTGTGAACGGTCAAATGAAACGGTTTGGCAAGTAGTAGACAAAACAGACAAACCCATCAACGGGATGGGACTATTTCCTTAAGGCCCTCGGTCGTCTGTCCACCTGCTTCGCTCTTCTGAAAGGGTCTCTCCGTGAGGGGAAGCTCAAGATCAACAGGGCTTTCCGAAAGGCAGGTTTTGCCTTCGGCAACGACTAAAAGCGCGTTCGGTACAAGTCTTCCTTGCCTTGACCAGCAATGGGGTTTTGAGAGTAGCCGAGGACCTTCTGCGGAGAAGAAAGGAAGTCTTCGCCAACATCAAGACTGGCCAGAACCTTAGCAGGTTTCTTTTGAACGCGAACCTCTGCACGATACTCTTCGCGGCAATTTACGGAGCGACTATGGGAGCCTACCCTGGTGGGCTTCAGATTCTCTACAGCGTCATCAAGATACCACTTCTATTGCTAATCAGCCTCTACGTTGCATTGCCAACGTATTACGTGCTAGATGCGTTTTCAGGGGGCGACATCAGCCTCAGACAGACAGCAGCCGTGATCCTATCCAGTTTCAGTATCATGTCCATAGTGCTACTTGCCTTTGTCCCGGTGAACCTCTTCTTCATTCTAACCACGCCTGGTCAGGGTTTCCAGACTTATGCCTTCATAGTTCTCCTCAATGTCGGGATATTTGCTATCGCCGGAATCGCCGGCCTAGTCTACCAGTTCGCAGGAATGGAGAGCATCCACTCTAACAGTCGTTGGGTAGAAGGTTTCCTCGTTAGCCTCCTGGTCCAAGTGTTTGTTGGCACCCAGATGGCCTGGGTTCTCAGGCCTTATTTCGATACCGGGCCGTTCCTGAGACCGTTGGAGGGGAATTTCTACATCGCGATGTTCAAACTGCTCGCGCGGGTTCTAGGCGGATAATCGATAGACTTAGCTTCGAACCTATCTGTCCTAGGCTTGCTCTCTAGCGGATCATACTCTGCGTCAGACGAAAGAAAAAAGGGAGCTTGGTCTTGGAGCTAACTGGTATGCTTACTGTTTGAAGAGCGGTGTGGGTGCGAGAAGTGTCTCGCTGCGGGCGATGCCTTGTAGTGTTGGGAACTTCTCGAAGGCGGACTTGACAATCTCGTCAGAGGTCCTGGCCTGCCAGAGTGCTACGATGTCGAACTGGCCTGGGGTTGTCCATGCCTCGATGAGGCCTGGGAAGCTCTTGAGCTGGTTGACGAATGTCTCGATTGGGCTGGTGACGTTGAAGAGGCTGATGCCGAGTGGCATCTGGTTCTGGAAGTGGGCGCCGTTGATGCCGTTGAAACCGAATAATGTCTGAGTAGTCTGAATGCCTTGTACTTTGCGGATCTGGCTTACGAGTTGTAGGATTTGTTCTGGGGTGTTCTGCTTTAGTCGTAGTGCAAGGTCGAATCGTCCGGTGACTGGTGCGATGAGGTCGATGTTCGGGTTGTTCTTTAGCTCCTCGACCACGTTCTTCGTCATGCCGTGATTGACGGTTGCGAAGACGTAGGCGGGATAGTTTGTGTTTTGCATAGATATCATCTTATTGCAATTGCGTAATGGACATTACATTCTATATAAACCTTTTAATCTTCGACCGGCATATATTACAGGTCGAGGCACGACTAAGAATGCCGGCTCTAAATAGGAAGAACGTGACAGTTCCAGAAGCCGTACGACAGATCCTCACCAAGAACTACCCTATCTACCAATGCCTCAAGATGAAACTCACAAACTTCCACTCGGTCGCCGAACTAATCCAGCCACAAGTCCAACAGCTGACAGGTCGGAAGCCTACCATTAACACATTAGTCGTAGCGATCAAAAGATTCTCAGACACGCTAGCCGAACTGAAATCGCTGGACCCAGTCAGAGCCTTGGAGAACACTAGGATCTCTCTTACAAACGGAATCGCCGATGTAACCGTAAAGGCTCCCCGGGCAGAGTTTCCCAAGATACTCAACGAGCTGTCAGAAATGTCCGTCGCGCTAGCGGAGTTCCCCCACATATTCCCACTCGCGAACTCGATCAAGCTAATTCTACCTTCGGAGGATTACGAGCTACTCCGGAAGAAATTGCGCCATCTCAACATTGTCACTGTACAGCCAAACGTGGCCAAGCTCTCACTGTATTTGCCCACAAACGCCTGGGACACCCCAGGAATCGCATCGTACATCACGGAGCTGCTCTACCGTAACGGCGTCAACATAATCGACGCCTTCCTCGGCCACGGAGACATCATAATAGTCGTAAACGAACCCGACGGGCACATAGCCTACGACGCGTTACGACAGGTGGCCCAAAAGGAACAGCTGCCAGAGATAGGGGCACAGAAGGCCTAGCGGTCGCAACCCAAGCTGGACTGCACGACCGAAAGTTTACCACTAACAACTTCCAGAAACAGTAGTCCATGAGCGAGTCAACGGGCTCACTTTTGCTTCTGGACAAGACGTCTGAACGATTCCGCTACTTTGCTGGCAAGATCTATGCCGATCGCTCACCGCTCTACATGAATCTCGCTCTTAGAGTTGCAGAGGACCCTGAACTCCTCGGGTTAGCAGCCAGCGCTCAAGAGAAAGCCGCTGTCCCCAACCTGTTTTTTGCAGCTGTGCATCTGTTATTGCTCAAAGGCGAGCACCATCAGCTCGCGGCATTCTACCCCAGCCTCAACAACTCCTCCCAGCACTACGACTACGTCTACCCGTACTTCCGCAGCTTCGTCACAGAGCACCGGGAGGAGATCCGCGAGATCATGATGACTCATTCTGTCCAGACGAATGAGGTGGGACGCTGCGCTGTGCTCGTCCCAGCATTTGGACTCGTAGCGGCCCAAACAAAACGTCAGCCGTTGACCATGATTGAGATTGGTTCTAGCGCAGGACTGACCTTGCTATGGGACCACTACCATTACCGGTATGAAGACGGCTTAGAGTGTGGAGACCCAAACTCGCCCGTAAAGATCGAGTGCTCCCTGCGCGGAAAAATGCGTCCTCCAATTCTAGGGCAATTGCCCAAGGTCACCTCTCGCACAGGCATCGACCTTTCACCCATCGACGTTAACAACGCCGAGAACGTTCAATGGTTGCGCGCCCTCGTTTGGCCTGACAACCAGAAACGAGCTAGACAACTAGAACCTGCAATCCGGCTTGTCAAACAAGCCCCTCCGAGAATCATCACTGGAAATGCCTTAGACCTTCTACCAAGCCTCATCGAAACGGTTCCCGAGAAAACACCATTGTGCATCTATCACTCGTTCACCCTCACCCTCGCTACCAGGGAACCACGGGAAAAACTGCACTCACTCCTAACAAAAGCCTCCGAGAAGAGAGACTTGTTCCTCGTCTGGGTAGAGTGGCCGACGGACTCAGAGACACCTCTCCTAGGTCTCGCAAAATTCAGCAATGGCGTCAAGACAGAGATAATCTTGGCCAGGTGCCACTCACACGGAGAATGGCTAGAATGGATGAACGATTTAGATTAACTGACCCGGGTCCATTTTGCTAGCGTATAGAACGGGATTCTGATGAATGCTACTCCCACGTGCGTGCGCCTTTCTGGAGTGATACTGAACAGTGAGATTCAGAGTGACGTGTCTCTTAAGGCTCAGGCCCTTCACGCGGAATATCGACGGCTTATGCGCGAGACCGTGTTTGACGAGTCGTACAACGTACGAGAAGTGTTGGACGATGTTATCGAGAGAGTTTCCCTCCGCGAGAAGCTCTTAGGCACTGCGAAACAATTTGCTGAGAAGAAGAGAGAAGAAAGGTTCAACCTCGCTACTCGACAGTTCGAGAGCCTTATGGTCGACTTTCTACGTCTCTACCAGCCTATTCTTGAGAGATTGCGGAGCTATCGTGAGGGAATGCAGAAAGAGATTACAGGTCTACGATCCTCGCTCGCCACCGTCAACGGAATGCTCGAAGTTTCAAAGGGAATAGAAGGACTCGCGCCCAGAGTACAGCAACTCGAAGCCGATGGTCAAGAGCTTGACGCGAGGATCAACGAGAAAATGAAGATGGCCAACAAGATCGACGACCTGTTCAACAGGGTCCGGCCCTTCCAGACCGGAGGCCCAGGACAGATGGGTCGAGATTCGCTGTCGGATGTTCTATCCGGCATGCCTAAGGACCTCTTCCCAGACTCTCCTGAGCAGGGAAACGAGA
Source organism: Candidatus Bathyarchaeota archaeon (assembly GCA_005882895.1). Classification (GTDB taxonomy): domain Archaea; phylum Thermoproteota; class Bathyarchaeia; order 40CM-2-53-6; family 40CM-2-53-6; genus 40CM-2-53-6. Next base: position 22,610 of record VBBD01000027.1, read on the forward strand.
AGACTAGGAAAGCAGCAGGACGAAACTAGAAGCGAATCGATCCTTTCCCTTTCTTAGATGATAACGGTTACAGCACTCCATTATTCGGCCGACTTTCCATACGACAATCGACCAGGACCCGTGGCAACAAGACGACAACTGCATTCAGCGAGAGCAGTGCACTCCATAATCGACGAGGATCTAAGAGTCTCAACCCACAAGAGCATCATCAAGACTCTAGGACGACAATACACCGACGCAGCACAATTCTTCGTCGAACTCGTCGTCAACTCGTGGATGTGGGGCGAAGCAACAAAGGTCGAGGTCAAGATCGCCGACTCAGGCTCCCAGATCGAATACGAGGAATGGGGCCGCGGAATGGACCTCGACGGTCTGCGCGATTTCCTCACCAAGGGAAAAACAACCGGCGAGGGTTTCTCACCAAAATACAAACGCCCAATACGCGAATCATATGGGATGGGAAGCCTCGCCTGGCTAACTCTAGGTCGTGAGCTGGAGCTACAAGTCCACAAGGAACGCTTCGACCGAACCATCATGCTGACAGAGAACCTCATCGATCGTCACTGGGCCCCGACGGACCAGTCCACCTGGAAACCCCTACGCGTGATTCAGGCACCGTTGGACCATGACGGTTTGAGGATCAAGATTCGATCGTTGACAAAGAAGACGGATCCTGGAGAGGTCCGCAGAGCCTTACTAGCAAGGGCGAACGTCCTAGCATTGCGAGGATACGGGCCATTCGAAGTCTTCGTCAACGGGGAGGCTGTGAAGCCGGAAGAACTCCGTGGCGCAACTCTCCTCCCAGTCAACATTGCCACGGAATACGGCAAAATTACTGGCGAGGTCTTGATTCTTCCTATCTCCAAGACTAGGGCAGGAATTTCTGAGGCCGGAATGAGTGTCCAGCAGAAACACATCACCTGTCTCCAACACCAGTTCTTCGGACTCGACCAGTACCGCATTCACGGGCTCAGCAGGATACAGGGATGGGTCAACGCTGACTTCCTCCGTCGATTACCCGGCGGCAACGAGTTCGAGAGAGATAGCGCGCAGTGGAGAGTGTTCGAGAAGGCTATGCGCGGCTTTGTCCGGAACAGGGTCTACAAGTTTCTCAGACAGACCGCCAGTCGCAGAGAACTCCGCAGCATACAATATCTGAACAAGGAGATTGCTGAGAGATTGAGGCGTAGCCTCCGACGAAACATCGAGATACTATCAAGAGCCATAATCAAAACAAAGACATCGTCAAAGACAAGTCAAGCTGTACATCACGTAGCGAAGAAGGAAAACGAGTCGGGCCACCGGAAAGGGCGAAAGTCGAAGACGCATCCTCGAGATGCAACCCGCAGCGTCATACATCTAAAGGACCAGGTCCTAGCCTTCGATATTGCCCACGGTGGAGACAGGGGTCAGGCGTACGTTGAGACGGACAAGAATGGTGTCCGCACTGTCTTCGTCAACATGGACCATCCGATGTGGAACATCGAGGCGAGCATGACACCAACAAAGCTCCGATATTGCATCCGGCAGATCCTTGAACGGTCAATCGCCGAGGATATTCTTCCTGCGAATCCTTCGACGCCCGAGGAAGCCTATTCGGTATTGGACGCATTATACAACGACGCCTTGGCCTAGAGGATCTATTCTCGGAACCCATCCAGTCAGAATGCCGTTAATGCACGAGCGGCTATTCGCCGATTTTCCATAACTGTTAGAAACCCACAAACTTTGCACATTGAACCGCTCATGACGACTCCTGCACTCGAGAGAGGCCCTGACAAGAGATGGAGCGGGTACTACAAAGCAGGCTCAATAAGCATCGTCATAGCCGGCATCTTAGTGCTCATCACGCTGCCGCTGATACCTGTTCTTATTCCAAGCTTGGCCCCGTCATCCGTACAGTCGGGCCTTACGTCCATCCAATCTCAAAGTCTCCTCTTCGGCATGACTTGGGGAATCTACTTGGTAAGCGACCTTCTCTATCTCATAGCGTTCCCTGCCCTCTATTTCGCCCTCAGACAAGCCAATCGCACTGTCACGTTGATCGCCGCGATTTTCAATATGGTTTTCGTGGCCGTCGATGTCGGCGTTGACATTCCTCTACGTCTTTCCCTCATCGGCTTGAGCAACTCGTACCTTTCAACAAACGGCGATGCGCGAGCAGCAGCCTACTTAGCTACGGGACAACTGACGATGGACCTGGCAAACCTTACCGCGCTTGTCGCTACGTTTCTCCAGTTTTCTGCGATAGTCCTTGCAAGCTATGCAATGTTGCAGAGCCAGACGTTCAAGAAGAGTGCAGCCTACATTGGAATGGCCAGCGGGGTACTCGGTCTCTTGTTCATCCCAACTTTCGCCCTAGGCTCCGTGCTATCAGGACTTTTCAACATAGGCGGCTTCATCTTACTCGTTATCTGGAGCATCCTCGCAGGTTACAGACTCTACAAGCTTAGCTAAGACTTACGAAACAACGCGCCTTCCAGAGAACTTTATACTTGAGAGATGAGTAGCGAAGCTAGGTCATAATGCCCCAGAAGACTGAATCCTCACCGTCCTCTCTTGCAGAGGTCTTGGAGAAAATGGCTGAGAAAGAGTATGCTTTCAATTTCGACGTGACCATGGAACTCGCAACTTCATCTCTGCGAGTCGGGACTGTGAGGGTCCATGGTAAGGTCGAGTCCGCGGCTCTGAAGAAGAAATAGGCTCGATAACAAGCCCAAATCTGCTCCAGTATTTTCTAGGGTGCACCCTGTCCTAGTAGAGCTTCTTTCTCGCAATCATAGCATCTATAGGTCCGCTCTCTCATCCATTTGCCAGACGAGTCAAGTATCTGCTTGTCCTGAGTGTTGAGCTCGCTGGATTCGAACTGACCGCCGCATCTATCGCAGACATGTTCCACTAAGATTACCAGAAGCTGGATTAAGCATCGCTACTGATAAACAGTCGCTACTTGATCCCGCAACACATTTACCGGACGCGGTCCCTTCCATCATCACCATTGTCAGCTAGTTCGGGTGCAGAGAAGAACAGGAGGATAGAACAGACATTTGAAGAGTTCAACGAGTCGTGGCTGGTCTACTGGAACGCGTACATCGAACTCCAGAACCAGTTGTATGAGAGTTTGAAGGCTGCGCGGGACGTGACCTGGCTGGGCGCCACCGACTCCTCTAAGATGAGCGAGATAAACGCGGCCCAACGACAGCTCTTCGCGACCATGCCCCGCCGCCTAGACTATGTCCCGCTGGGACAGATCAATAGAAGTATGGATTATGCACTCGGCAAGATCAATGAGCTACTTGCAGCTCTCTTCTCAGAGAAGGAAAAATGCAAGAGGCTAGAAGACGCGATAGATATCCTCACAGACAAAGCAAACATGACCAAACAGGAGTTGCAGAGCGAGTCTTAGCTCGAGGACTGGTGACCTCGCATGCGTTCACTTGTCCGGTTCGTAAAACAAATCCGCCCAACAACTGGCTAAGCAAGAACTTGGAGAGTCATCCCTCCATATTTTGGATAGAGATATTTCGCTGCAGGGATCCCTTGAATGGTCTCCACCTCTGCCGATGCAAGGCCTTCCCTCTTCAGGTCCAAGAGAGTCTTGTGCAGGATTAGCAATCCGATTCCTTGCCTTCGATAGCTAGGCGAGACGACTATTCCGGTTCCTATTTCGCTTTCTGATGCAAACCTGACTCGTATCTGTTCGGTCTGATTAGAATCGGGATAGTTGAACTTCGATAGATCCCATCTGAACACGCAATAGAAAGGACCGAACGGAGACGTTTGTTATTCTCTTTCTCCCTACTGTGAATCTCGTTCGGACATTTTTTTCTGAATAGAGGTGACCACTTCTGTGAAATCGGCAACAGTAGTCGCTTGAATCTCCTGCTCTTTGCAGAGCTCAGCAAGCTTAGAGTTCTTTATCGCGAACCTCAAGTCAGCATTTCTCAGCGCGTGAAGATCCCATCGCCCATCCCCGATGTAGGCGACTGTTTCAGCTCTCGTCTTGTAGTGCCTGACCGTGTCGTCTTTGAAGCTGATCGACCGGTTGTCCCTCAGTTTGGGAAAGTCGAATTTGATACCTTTCGGCGTGCATTTCGCCGCTGCCGCGAACAACTCCACCTTATCATTCCAATTCTGGCGTGTTAGAAAGTGTTTGATGACGAAATCCAGACCTGCACTAACCACGACGAGCGGATAGTGGTTTGTCTTGCAGTATTCGGCTAGATTGTCGAAGCCTGGCCTGAACTTGGTGACTTGATCCAGCTCGTCCAAGAGCTGGGATTTTGACGCTCTTACCATCCCACCCTGTCTTCGGAGGCATTCCTCAAGTGTGATCTCCCCTTTGACGTACTGATCGTCAACAGCTCTCCAGTCGCCCTCAGCGAATTTCTCCGCAACATTCTCGAACGTGTCGTTGAGAGTAACTGTGCCATCAAAGTCGCTTAGTACTGCAAGCTTCATCTGAATTGGGGCCTCTTTGATTTCTATGTCTTGTAGATGTTCAAAAACAATGGGCTTTCAACTGGCGATGAGAGTAAAGGTTTCGATAGAACGCGTTACGATGTTTCCTAGGATGTCATAACTGCATTTTTGAAGAGCCTCGCATCTTCTCTCTCTTCCACAGCGGTTCAGCCTCCCTCTGGCACAACTTGCTCCACGCTTTTTCGATCATGAGATGGCACGATTCGGATCTGCGCATTTGGAAAGATCACGTCAAGGGCACGATGTTCAAAGTACCAGTCGAGGAAGACCGCGAGAGCCCCGATCTCGCTCATAGGCTGAGATGTTATGCTAACATTCCAAGACGCCAATTTGAACATCTCTCCAGGCATCTTCTCGGACCCCACTACGACAAGAAGATCTCCTGAAGGCTCCCGGATTTCCTGAATCACGTCAGGCAATGACAAGCCATAGGCCGTTAGATGGACGACCTTCCCACCGTTACGCCTCCACTCTCGAACACTCTTCCTCCAAGGCTTCCCAGACTCGATAGAGAAGTGCCCCCCAAACCGCTTTCCAACTTCTCTGATAGTAGCTTCAACAGTCTTATCCTCCTTATCCGCTATGATAACCCCGTCAGCCCCGAGCGCACGAGCTGTAAGACACACGTGCGTGGTAACTCTTGAATCTCTGAAGAACCGGTGCCCTATCCGAAGAACCACAATCCTTCCCATAACGAGAGTGGGGTCTCTGAGGCCTAATAGATTAAATTGGAGAAGCGCACAATATAGGGTGTCAGCGAGGGATTTTTGGGAGTATGGTGTCTAATCATGACGATCTTGCACGACTGGCAAGCTTCTTTGGGGGGCAGGAAGCTCTCAGCGTGGTCCAGGCACTATCCGACGCTGGAACGACTACCGATGATATTATCGCGGTCAACGCGAACGTCAAGCTGAACGCTGCCCGCAGGGTCCTCTACAAGCTCTACAATCATGCTCTGGTCACGGTTGTTCGGAGTCGGGATGAGAAGACGGGCTGGTTCATCTATCATTGGAAGTTGCAGCCTGACCAGCTAGACGCGTTCGTCCGGAGCCGGAAGAAAAAGGCGTTGGAGAAGATGCGTTCACGCCTCGAATACGAGAAGGGACACAGCTTCTTCATGTGCAAAGGCTGCCTAACTGTTAGAGTGACTTTCGAGGAGGCTATGGAGTCGGCCTTCCGGTGCAGTAGCTGCAACGGGTCGCTAATCAGCGAGGACAACAGCAGAACTGTCCAGGTGCTAGAGGATCTTTCGAAAAAGATAGAGTCAGAACTCCAAGAAAGGCCAGCAGCGTTCGCACCCTGATGTGACCGGATTTTCTGGGGCATCAACAAGTGGTAGAGGAGTGGCAGCTCGCCACCCTCGCCGAGAAAATTCCGCCACAAGCTCTCAAGCAAGGCTCACATTTCCTGCGAAACAATCTGGTGAAGCAAGCTAAAGGCCTCAATGTAGAGTCCGAGTTCAGCCTCGAAGGATATTGGCTTCAGATCAGGGCCAAGGGTGAAGATGCGGACGCATTTCTGAATCTCCTCAAACAAGAATATGGTGAGCCGCCAATCTCCCGTTCTAGGCTAGAAAAGTGGGATGTGGTTAACGGCTTCGTAACGGGTGCTGGTCGAATTGGTTACGGGGTCTACGTCGACATTGGAATCCAGGAACCTGCGCCTAAAGATGCTCTTTACCCGCTTCACAGGATGAGAGCGCAGTTGGCTGATGGAGAGGCTAGGTCCTCTAGAGAGATTCTGGATGAAAATGCTTTGGTCGACTATGTGCCCTTGAAGATGATTGTGACGGAGCTTGAGGGTGAGAAGATCTCGGTAGAACTGAACGATGAGGCGAGAGATCGTCTTGTTTCGTGGAGAAAATATCCCTTTGACAGGGTAATAGTGGTCGGAGCAGACAAAACACAAGCAGAGACCGCTGTGAGAGCCGCGGGACTACAGAGCGACATCGTGAAGGTGGAAAGCCTCTCCCTCTTTGTCCAATCCCTTCTGTGCAAGATTGGCACTGATGCTCCTGGAGTGATTGCGAAGATCGGTAATCGCCTTAGAGGTATTGGCTTGAGTTCCTATCGAACTCCTGCTAAACTGTAGAAACTCATCATAGTTCGGGAGGAACCGGACCTGCCTCGTGAGATGCCCTGGACAAGATTTCATCGGATGTTTGCCTTAAGGGGAAAGGCCGAACATGCGACGCGGGAGTCGGTCGCTAAGACCTCCTATTTTCTAGAACGCTCGCTGTCTGGCCGCGATATTGGGCGAGACAGGCGATTCAGGGCACAATCCAGGCTTAGATGGCTCGGCGAAAAACGTGATTAGCCCAGTGAATCTAGGGGTGATCTTGAAGAGATCTCCCAGACCGCCAAACAGGGTTCATTCTGGGCTAATCTGGACAAGCCTCAACACGTCTTCGAGTCTTCAAGTGCCAGGATCGGTGACCCTGGTTATGTTGTCAGTGTGTTCTCTTCTATTGGGTTGCCAAGAATTGAGTTCTCTAGGGTGTCGTGAAGATTCTCGCTGTTGATCCGACCCTCTCGAGATCCCGTTCCTCTTCCCTTGGTTAGTCTGCCTTTCAAAACTGGAATCTTCCAGAGCGATGGAACACTTCTCGGGATAATAAGCTCGTTTTCCGTGTTTTCACACCCCATTGATTTGCTGGAACGAAAGAATGAAAATTTCTTCTGCGATGCAGCCTCATCTATTCAATTGTTCCTCGTTCCACGCTAAGTCACATCGACATCGCCCGGTTTTGCGCCGGTAGAGCCGCGGGACTGGTTACTCTGTTTTTAAATCCGAGAATCCTGGCATAACTGGTTTTGTTGAGATGCGTTGACAAGTGGCACGTTTGCGAGAGTAAGGCTCTTCACTGACATTGAAGACATAACACTTGAGAAATGGCTCGATGCCGAAAATGCCGGGCAAGACGAGCTTGCGAAGAAGATCCTCGATGCCGGCCTCTTGGTGGAACATATGATAGCCGAGATCCCGCTGGACCAGAACCTTGCCGATAACAGCGAGCTAAGACAGCTTACTGACAGTGCAAACACGACCTTCGGCCTCATAGTCTGCTTCGGATGCAACAGAGCCTTCGAAACCAAGGACGAGCGAGCAAAGAACTGCCCCAACTGCGGAGCCAAAATACCAGGCCCAGGATTGACTCCGCCCGAGACTAGGAAGAATCAGACTTTAGAAAAACCGAAGAAGACGACGACACCACCGTCAGAAAAGAAGACCAAGAGACAAAACAATCAGAACGAAACCGAGAAACCGGAGAAGCAGCCAGCTCGAAAGGGAAAGCATAGCACTTCAACACCAGCCTCACCTTCACGCCCAGAAGATGAAGTGAAAGACGACTGGTTTGACGGCACCGGTCAGGACACCACGGGAAGGCACACTATAAGATCGAAATAGCAGAAAAACTCCCATTCATTGATCAGCCCGTCCCCTTAGCCTTGGCACAGGACCTGCTAAGGGCAATGTTTGGTTATCTCTCCATTGGCTAACTAGACACTGTTCAAGTCTCTAGCCAACGGACTGCAAAATGGCCTTCAGTTATCCCCGTTGAACTTGCATCGAAGACCCCTGCTTGCTGGGGGAGCAGAGATCTACATCCGGTCGGGGATGATTCTATTCGTGCTCGTGGTTTCGACCGCGGTTCCAATATAGCGGTCGCTGTATTTTTGCCGGCCATCCCCATGGGTCCCTAGACCTGCAGCCAGGTCAATGACCAGTAAGACGAAAGAGATCTTCGAGATGTTCCTGACGAACGAGGACCAGAGGTCTACACGTTTACCGTCTAGCCTTGTCACTTTCAAGCCCAGGAGCTCTTTCCCGAGGGTCCGCTCGAACACTGCCTCGGCTAGAACAAAGTAGGCTAGGATGATCAGGGATGCGATTCCGCCCAGCCAGAACCCCCAGAACCATACAAAGGGGAATGTCTGGCCAACGAAGACTGTTGGAACAATTGGGAAGGCTACGACAAGCAGAAGAAAATAGACCACAACCGATACCGCGACTACGTCGATTACGTATGCGACGATGCGTTTCACCCATTGGTCTTGGAATTCTTTGTCGTCTTTCAGACGTTCGAACCCTGTTTGGGCTCCTATAGCGGAAGCGGGAGAGGGTTTGGCTGAGGCCCCGCAGCTATGGCAGTAGGAGGAGTTGTCGTAAAGCTGTGCACCGCACCTCCAGCAGTAAGCCAATCCTATCAGCTATAGATGGTGAGAGTGTCTTCCTCTATATCACTGTGAGGGTTTAGGAGAGAACGTGTGTCTCGATGAGGTCTCGGAATTTGTGGTTCTTTGTAAGCTCGTCAGCAATTGTGTCGTCTTCTTTGCCTTCGCGGTTCCACACAATGTATCGTCTCTCTCCACCGCGAGAGAGTTTTGCAATGAAAAAGGGCATGTAGAACAATGTCCCGTCCAAAAGCTCTAACTTGTCCAGATCGAACCTCGATGGAAGCTGTAGGCCGTCGGCAAACATCTTCCATCGCAACAACTTCGTCTTTCTCAGGAACTCAATATTCTCCTTCAGGCTTTCTCTCGCGGGACTCTCTTTCGGGAGAGCCTCATACTGTTTCAGCCTCTCTTCGGATTGCACCTCATAGTCCCTCAAGAGATTCGTGAGTTCCGCTAATCGCTCGCTCACTAAAACCGTAGAGTCAACGCCGCTAACGACCGATTTAGAGTCCTCCTCCATATCAACAAGCATCGGAGCCAGCGCAACCAGCCTCGGGTCGAAACCGAGGTTCGCTTCTCGCAAAGCCAACATCGTTGACCGGCCTTCCGTGATCACGATCTGCTTTGACAAAAGGCCCTTTTCCGTCGGAAAGCGATAGGTAAAGTCTAGATAGGGCAGAAAGATGGTCTTGGCGAAAACGATCCTTTCCTCCGACCCGCCGAGGAGACCTTTCTTGACCCGTTTTCGATCTGTATCCCGTAAGAAAACCTCTTCAGGCACAGCTAGTGGCGCTACTCTCACTATCATCTTTTCGGGAGCCTGCGTGTTGCGATAGGCTCCTTCCTCATAAGCCCAAAGGCGGGCTAGATGTTCTCTGCGTAAAGAGGGCGGTCCCGTAGGGATGCTATTGTGTCGGGCCTTGAGACGGAGGCATCGGAGCGGGCGGCGCTGGCGGTCCCCAAGTTTGCTGCGCAGGCATCGATGATGGAAGCTGTTCAGGTATTGAGAAGAACGCTACGATTTGAAGTATCTCAGCTATGAGCAAGATCAGAAATCCAACGAGCACTATGGTCAGGGCGGCACCAATGAGGTAGACAAGGCCGGTTGTCTGAAACATGTTCACGTTCAATCTCACGCCAATCCTCTCGTAGCTCCTCCGAAGGAAGATTGCCGACACGAGATAGAAGACCTAGACGACCACCAGTCCCACAATCAGGAGACCTATGGCTCCCAGGACACTAGGCGGAACGGATCCTGGAGTAACAGTCCCAAACTGCCTAAAGTTGAAGAACGAGAAAAACGCTACGACCACAATTACGCCGAAAACAACTATTCCTATTATCGCCAGGACGACAGCGATGATCATATCGTTGAAGATGGCGGGCTCGTTAACAGATTCAGAGACATTCTTGACCGCTATAAGGATCAGGATGAAGCCTACGATCGCGAGGACGAATCCTATGTTGGGAATAGCGCCGAGTAGAACAAGTATGGAGCCCACTCCGCCGAGCGTCTTTGCCTGGCTGAGGGAAGCCATGGGTAGCGACCCTATTTCATAGTAAATAATGCTTTACGAGAGAATCACCCATCACTGGACAGATGTTGTCGAGCCTGGAAAAACGGCTCATTTCGTGAAGGGCGGGGCGCGGAAAAATCGACCACCCGGGGGGTCACATAATAGTTACGCGAAAAGAAAAGTTACGCGGAGAAAGATAGTTACAAAAAAGAAAGATTTGCAGTAGGGGAAAGTTGTGGGAAGTGAAGTTGTAGGGTCGGCGTTACGCGGGTTATGTTACTTGTTCTCTGGTTCCCTATGCCTTACTAGCGCTATGTCGCCGAGGGTAAGCTCTCTTGGCCCTGCCTGCCTCACCGGAACAGTTGAGACCTCAAGCTCTGCTCTCGGGGCAAGCAGTTTGACCCGTAGTATATGTTCCAGTTCCTTCGTCAGCCGCATTGTGGGCAGTATCTTGCCTAGCTCGATCTTCTGGATCACCGTCACCTTCTCCTTCGCCTTGAATGCGAGATCCGTCTGTGACAAGCCTAGCTTCTCACGACCTTCCTTCACGATCTCAGAATAATCCTCGACTAGATCCGACTCTTCTACCGCTTTCGGCAGGCTCTCTATCGGAGTTCTAGTATGGGACGGCACCGAACCGGCTCTTGCTGTACGTGGCTTTCTCTCGGGAAAACCCGGAAGCGCCTTGCCTAGGCTCGAACACTGCTGGCAAACGATCAGGGTCGCGCCTTCCACAAGGGATCTGCCGGGCTTACCGACTATTTCGCTCCCGCGGCAAAGGAGCTGAGAGGGCCTTTCCCCCGTCAATACTAATTTTGCGATCCCCTAATACGCATAGAATACGCCACGTGTACAACGACGGGAAATTACTGGCAACCTACCGTCCCAAGGATGGGCTCCTGGCATTGACAGTGAATGGAGGCCTCGCACTAAAGAGGGTGTTCAAGGCTCCGAAGCTACGGGTCAAGGTTACCCCGGGGGTAGAGGCGTTCATCAGAAAGGGTGGAAACGTGTTCGCCAAACACGTAATCGGCGTGGATCCTGAGCTCCGGCCCGAAGAAGAGGTGCTGGTAGTCGACAAGAGAGACCGGTTGTTGGCTGTCGGAAGATCCTTCTTTAACGCAATAGAAATGCAGAGCTTCAAGATTGGGATAGCTGTGAAGGTCCGGCACGGAGCAGCTGATTCTGAATAGGCTTAACAATCACCGGACCGATGGAAAGGAATGATTTCGTCATGATGCGCCGAGGAAAAGTCAACCCCCGCGAAGCAAACAGAATGATGCAACGCATGGGCATGCAAGTCCAACAACTAGACGACGTCACAAAAGTAATCATGGAAACCCCGACCAAGAGGATTGTCATTGACAACCCTGAAGTGGCCACTGTAACAGTCCAGGGACAGACCGTCTATCAGGTAGGAGGGGGAACAATGAGAGAGGAAGGAGTAGGTGGAGGTTCGGACGACGACGTGAAACTCGTCGCCTCACAAGCAGGCGTTTCCAGTGAAGAAGCGACGAAGGCGCTGCGACAATCAGGCGGAGACCTAGCGCAGGCTATAATCTTGCTCAAACAGAAACGCATCCCCTGAATTGTTCCGATGGCGATTCAAGCGACCCTGTGCTTCATCCTCCACGAGAACAGGGTTCTGTTGCTGAAGAAGAATCCCGGGCTCTTCGGAGCCGGCAAATGGAACGCGGCAGGCGGCAAAGTACAACCCAATGAGACCGCAGAGCATTGTGCTATACGAGAAGTTTACGAAGAGACCGGTCTAGAGGTCCGAAAGCCAAGAAAAATTGGAACGCTCGTCTTCTTCAAGCACGACGAACACCAAGACCCTGACTGGATTGCACACGTATTCCTCACGAATGAGTTCCAGGGCACTGTCAAGGAGAGCAAAGAGGGCATTCTTCGATGGTATCCAATCGACCAGCCTCCGTTTGACGATATGTGGGAAGATGACCGATACTGGTACAGACATGCGATCGAAGGGAGAAGCTTTCGGGGGGATTTTTATTTTAGAGGAGATTTTGAGAAACTAGTTGTTCACAGGATCGAGTTTCTCTAGCCCGGTTGACTATTAAAGAGACCGGAAGAGGAAGAATTGTGTCGGAGACGTCCAGATTGCGGCTAGTCGAGTGTGTTCCCAATTTCAGCGAGGGTCAGAGGAGAGAGGTCATCGAATCCATCACAGACGCGATAAGAAAAACGCCTGGCGTCATGCTTCTCGATGTGGAATCCAACCCGGACCACAACCGGTCCGTGATTAGTTTCGTGGGCGAGCCTGGACCCGTGAAAGACGCTGCCCTAGCTGCTAGCCAAAAGGCGATTGAACTTATCGATCTGAGACATCACAAGGGTGAGCACCCGCGAATGGGCGCTGTCGATGTTGTTCCCTTCGTACCTTTATCCGGGGTAACGATGGATGATTGCGTGTCTCTGGCCCGTTCTTTCGGGCAAGAGTTTGCCGAGAAATTTCACGTACCTGTTTTCCTCTACGAGGAAGCGGCAGCGACTCCCGAAAGACGGAACCTCGCTGACGTTCGAGAAGGAGAGTTTGAGGGCCTTCGAGACGAAATTGGTAAGGACCCGGCGAAGAAACCGGACTTTGGTCCCGAGAAGATCCATGCCACCGCGGGGGCGACGGCTGTTGGGGCCCGGGAGATTCTGGTAGCCTACAACGTCAATCTTGGTACGAGCGACCTAGATGTCGCGAAGAAGATCGCCCATCAATTACGGGCGAAAGATGGCGGGCTAGCGTTCGTAAAAGCTCTCGGATTCGGGCTGAAAGAGCGCGGAATAGTTCAAGTGTCAATGAACCTGACGAATTATCGCAAAAGCCAATTGTTCAAAGCGTATGAGTTGGTCAAGCTTTTCGCTGATCGCTATGGGGTCCCAGTTGTTGGCAGCGAGATCGTTGGGCTTGCGCCAATGGATTCCCTTGTCGACTCGGCAGAGTTCTATTTGCGCCTCGAGAATTTCAGCCGGGATCAGGTTTTGGAAAGAAAACTCTTCGCACCTCAGCCTTCGACGTTAACGGATCAGAGCTTGGCTTTGTTCAGCGAGGAAGTCGCTTCCAAGAAAGCGACCCCGGGAGGCGGAAGTGTCTCCGCGTACATTGGTGCACTTGCCGCAGGTCTCGTCTGCATGGTTGCGCGGATAACGATGGGAAAGAAAGAGGCGCCTCCAAGTGTAGAGGGGCTCAACGAGGTAGTGAAGGAGGGCAATGCTCTTCGCCAGAAACTTCTACGCCTTGTTGTGGAGGATACTGAGGCCTTTGACTTGGTGATGAAAGCATTCAAACTCTCGAAGGATCAACCTGAGGCTCGAAAGAAAGCGATAGAAGAAGCGACTGTCAAAGCATCTGAGATCCCGCTCTCAACTCTCGACTGTTCAGTCAGAGTTTTGCGACTGGCTCACGAAGTCGCAGAGAAAGGGTCCACGAATGCGTTATCTGATGTCGTTACTGCTGTCTCCGCGGCACGTGCGGCTGTTGAGGGAGCCGCGAGCAATGTCATGATCAACTTGAAAACGCTAGAAGATAGGAAATACGCTGACAACGTTGCGAGAAAGGTCTCCAACCTCAAGGAGGAATCGTTTATTCTCGACGAACGAATCAAAAAAACGGTCGAATCTAGAAACCGCCTAACGGGTCTCGCTGCTTGACTGTAGATTAATAGGATACTTTACTGACGGGTTACTGGAAATATGCTTGCCCGATACCCTGACGCTTCCGATCCTAAGTGAAATAGTTCCAAGAGGGTTTGGTTATGGAAAGAACTACTTGGTCGAATTTGACCCTCATTCCTTATGGTACGAAGCCTCGCTCACAATTGCTACGCATTCGCTGAAACGTGGCATTAAGACTGACTACCATACTTTCACGCATATTCCAGACGAGATCAGGGAGGCGTTCGCAAACCTCGGACTGAACGTCAAGAAACTGGAGGATGATAATACACTAAGAATCGTGGACAGCTATTCCCTTACGACCTTGCTCAAACGGTCTAAGGAGGCTGAGAAGAGCGGAATAGTCCAATCTATGGAGAGATCCCTCAACTTAAACGACTGGACAAAAGATAATTTTGATTTTGTCAAAGAAGAGATTCCAGAAATCGAGAAAAACCGATTGCACATCGACGACGATACTTCCGTACTAGTATCATACAACGACGAGAAGACTTTCATCGACCACTGGCGGACTAGTGCGATTCCTTGGGCGAGAATCTTTGGCTGGGCGATGTTGCACTCTAGTGTAACTGGGGCGTATTCTGAGAACTTTTACAGACAGTTCGAGTCTATCTGCGACGGGATTATTGACTTTAGGAGCCGGGAAGAGAATGGGATGATCGAGCATTATATCAGATGGAGAGCGACTCGAGGCAAACCTCTCGATTCTCGATGGCGTCGCCTACGGTTATCGAACAATGGAGAAGTGACGTTGACTGCTGAGTCCCGACCGGCCGCTGAACTGGGGATCGGTAGATGGCTTAGAGGACCAAGAAAACAGTAACAGGATTATCGTGTGCTAAGCGCCAAGTTGCACTAGCCTGGTCATCTTGTCAGCCCAGACCATCAACGGCGCCACTAGCATTGTCAACTCATTTCCTTCTTTTGTTAGATGATATTCTACTCGCGGCGGAATTTCGGCGAAGGCTTGACGCTTAACTAGCCCTGTCCGTTGAAGATCCTTCAGAACCTCTGTCAATGTCTTCGCGCTTATGCCTGGGAGTTTTTCGGCTATCTTGTTGAAGCGTAGGGTTCCATCGTTTCCTAGTAGGGCTAGTACGCAGAGGGCCCATTTTTTGCCGATGATCTCGATTATTCCTTCGCATGGGCAGGGGCAGATGCAGCATGGTTCCCCTTCTTTCGTCCTTACCATCATGTAACTCCGTTACTGTTTGGGTACTTGCCTGTTTAAATACTTTAGAAAAGTAACTGACTAACCGAGGTGAAGTGCGGATTGAGTTGTTGCGGCTGCGGTTGCGGCGGTGGTTGTTGCGGGCCTGGTTGCGGATGCGGCGGTACCATGGACCGAACAACAGCTACCATTACAGACAAAAGTGCCTAGGCGTGAGCTTCCGTGCTCGGGTGTCCTGCCTAGTTCCACTTTTTCTAGTCCTGAGCCGTTGACTCGAACTTGCAAGACGACGTGTAGAGCGACCTCTAGGGCTTGAGACCGGAGATTATCGACCAATCGGGGACCTCCAGTCCTTCGCTCGCTAGCTCCACCTGGTGCGTTTTCCAGAATGTGGTCCTAACATCCCAGCTATGAAGGAAGCTCCTCGATGCATCAGACCTTATGATGAGATTGCTCTTCATCTTCTCGACGTGGAGATCTCGAAAGCCTGCTCGTCTTAGCTCTGACAATACGAGGGCAGGTTTAGGAGAGAACCATTCCTTGGGAGGCGTCTTCGTCCACTTCGGGTTGCTGTCCGCCTCTATCATCAGCTTCTGTCGCCGGTTTCGGGCTATTGGCGAGAGAAATGAGTGAACGGTTATGCCGCCGGGTCTAACAACTCGATAGCATTCCGACAAGAGCACGGACAGCTCGTAGGAATCGATTTCTGGAAGAAACTCACTCGAAACTACCCCGGCATAACTATCAGAGTACTGATCCCAGAGCCAGGCCAGATAGTCGGCCTTGTACACCTTAACCCGGTTTCTCAGCCTAGCTTGAAGCAATGCCTTGTTCAACAGCCTCGGAGTCCCCGTGTAGGCGCCTGCGAAAGTGTCCACCACGCGGAACCTACAGTGAGGCAGGAGCCTTGCTACAGGAATTGTAAGCTGCCCTTTCCCACATCCGATCTCCGCTAGAATGCCTCTCTTAGATTGGATAACGCGTGAGAACTCTCGCGATAGGTTCTCGTACTGTCGAGCGTAGGCCTGCTCCACTTCTCGAGGATCATCAATCACTTCTGTCAATCTCGAACTCTCGCTTTCTCGATTCCCAGTCTGTGACAACCGGCCTACCTAAGTAGGCAATCATAGGATTATCTCTAGAAGAATGATCCACGAACGTGGGTTATACTCTGAAGAGGGCTCTCTAAGGCCAACACCGCCTTTCGATTTCGCAAAGTCACTGGACTTTCTTGGAACGTTTCCTCCGATGCACGAAGACCAGACAGTGAGCGAAGTCTCGATGACAAAAGCGGTCCGCGTCGGCGGCCGAACGATAGTCTTCCAGCTCAACCCAACAGGAACGATCAAAATGCCAGGCTTGAGATACACTCTCTTTGACGACCATCCATTTTCTCGTGGATTAACAGACCTAGTGGTTGATCGGGTATCGTTTTTCCTCAGTCTCTCTGATAATCTGGATCAATTCTATCGGACAGCAATCAACGACCCTAATTTTGCACCGATTCTTCAGAAGCTCTACGGGCTACACCAAGTGAAGTTTCTTACTCCGTTCGAGTGTGCCTGCTGGGCAGTGCTGTCGCAGCGAAACCAGCTAAGCGCGGCGCGACGAGCGAAGCAAGCTTTGCTGGAACGCTTCGGGACAAGTCTCGGAGTGAAGGGTCATGTCTATCGTGCTTTTCCGGAGCCGGGCCAGCTTGCCGATGCATCGAAAGAAGAGTTGAAGTCGCTGATCAAGCATGAGCGTCGAGAAGAGTATCTGGGAAATGTGATCAGAGCGTTCAATGAGGTTGATGAGAGATTTCTCAGAACTACCGAGTATGACAAAGTGGAGGAATGGCTGAAGAATATCAAAGGAATCGGCGAATGGTCAGCGAGACTAATCCTCCTGAGAGGTCTTGGGAGAATGGAGAAGGTTGCTGTAGAGAAACGTCTGATCGCTGCTGCAGCTAGAGTCTATGGAAAACCGATGACAGAACAGAGGCTTCACGTTATCGTCGAGAAGTACGGCCGCTGGAAAGGCTATTGGGCCTACTACCTAAGAACCGCGGGAGCTTAGAGTAGACAGTGTGTGTACAAACAAGTTTACGGAGTGTTTGAAATCGTAACACTCGTCAGGAAAGGCAGAGGAGCGCTTGGTTGACAACATACGCCCCCGGGTGGTGCAGGGTAAACTGGAACACCCCCTATCAACTTGACCACGTCCATGCCGCTAATTACATGGCCGAACACGGTGTACTTCCCGTCAAGATTAGCGCTACTATCAACAAGATTGATGAAAAACTGGGTGCTACCGCTGTTCGCGGCTCCTGTGTTCGCCATCGCCATATATCCTTCGTAGTTGTGGAGTGAACTCACTATTTCGTCAGGTATTATTGTCCCTTGGTATTGTCCCCAAGTGTTGTTGCTGCCTCCACCATTTTTTGTATTTCCATCTCCGGTCTGGATTACGAATCCAGGCTGGATTCTGTGCCAGACAAGATTGTTGTAAAAGCCGGATTTCGCGAGGTTAACAAAGTTGTTCACGGTAATTGGAGTCTGGCTGCGATAGAGCTCAACCTCGAAAGTACCCTTCGATGTATTGAGTGTAGCGTAGATGATGTCCGGAGGTAGCGACGAGACGTATGCGTACACTCCGACCCCCACAATAACGATGAGGACAATCGCTAGGATAAGATAGAGTAAGCCACGACTTTTCCTTTTACGCCTCCTCTCTAGGACCTTGCGTTTCTGAGCAGAAGGCAAAGGGAACTCGCAGAACTCGTAGTTAATCTACCTGTTGAAATATGATTCGCTTCCATTCCCCTCAAGGACATTCCTCACAGCGTGATAGGCTGATACTCGGTTGAGCAGGGCGAGCCGATAGTCGCCCAGAGTCTCTTGCTGTAAAGATCCATTACTACAGAGACTGCTGTCTCGTACCTCTGATACTCGGGCAGATTCAAGTTGTTATGTCGACAAATGGATTCCGGTTCTCCGTAATGATCTCTCAACATATTCTGAACTTCGGCTAGATCCAGCTTGTGTCCCTTTCGAACTGTTTCATTGAGAAGCTTCTGGATCCTGCGATATCGTTGAATTGTCGACAGACGCTCCTCATCCACGACCTGTTTGACCCCCAGAATTTTCGGATTAGAAAAATGGTTCGTGTGTCCTACTGCGCCACGGTCCGGGCCGATCTCGCAGACAGCGTCGGGCGCTGATTCGATATCAACAACTTTCCCGGAGCCTTTCGCTTTCTGTTGTCCCAAGATGAAGTTCGCAGAGCAGTTTCTCTGACCCTGGGCGATTACTTTGACCGCACGTGCGAGAGTCTTCGACCTTAGGATCTCCCAGCAGCGGACGTGGAAGGGTTTCTTGAGCCGTGCCCAGTCGTCCCTGCTGGACACGATTCCGTTGATCAAGAGTCCAAGTCCATCGGAGTTAAGACCGATCTTGCCGCCGACAACGCCTGCTTCCGTGAAAGACAGAACATCAGGGCCGTTTTCGTTTCTCTCCTTGAGGAAGAGCCCCTTGACCTGGGGTATCCAGTCCCAGTTCTGCGCCATGATCAAATGCCCATTCTCGACCGTTGTCGGAAGTGTTGCGAAGGCCGTGCAACCGAAGGTCTTGGGCAATGGCTTCAACCCGATT
>VBBD01000091.1 GCA_005882895.1 Candidatus Bathyarchaeota archaeon
TGTGAACGTGAACGTGTCTTAGCAACCGAAGACTTGACTGCGCGTCCGGAAATAACCAAACCAGCGATAGCGTCGTAACTAGGTCAATAAATAGAGCAGGTCGTCGAGGAACTAGTTGAGAGAATGCCCAACTCAGGCTTCGACGTTATACCTGTTTCTCAGCCTATCGCTGGAAGCGACGACGAGCTAGTAATGGACATGCTTGCCACGGGCCGCGGCACAATCTACAGTTTCCAAGGAATGCGTCGCAAGCTGGGTTTGCATCAGGAAAAGTTGACACGCATTCTCAAAAGATTGGAGGATGACAACCTCGTTATGAAGACGGTCGAGGGATATACGGAACTGAGAAGCCCCGGTCGCAAGGGTCCAACCCACGATATTGTCTACGGGGAACCCGTGATCAGAGGTCACTTGCCCACGGGAACCAACCTAGACATGATCATGTCCCGGCTGAAGGGGCGCTGGTTCAAGAACTTTCGATGGTTGGGATACACTAGCAACGACCGGGAACAATCCATGTACTGGATAACCGAGGACGGAAGGTCACAGGTTAGAGTTGAGTTGACCCCGTTAGAAGTGCGGGTCTGGGCGGAGAATGCGACTGGAACTAAGGAGGTCTCCTCACCAGTTCCGGCTGCTTACGAGCTTTTCGACCGGATAAGCCACGTATTACCCGGTCCTGGCGAGAACAGTTAGTAGAATCCTTCTATTGACCAGATGGACGGCTCCCCAGTCAATATCCCATACCCCGATACACTAGGAGTTGTGTGAGAGAGATTGCTTAGTCAAAGAATATCCGTCAAATGGGCAATGGGGGTCAAGAGTGAGGATTGGCGTCCGATGGAGCGCCATCCCCGACCATTGAGGAGAAGGAATCCGGAAGAGATGGGATCATCTATGCACGGCCGCGCCGATCCTAGTCTCTAAGCCGGGGCCCTCTTCTCCTGATAGAACGCACAATTACTGTTCAGTGTGCATGTTGAACATTTTGGCCCGATGGGCTTGCAAATCGTCTGGCCAAACTTGACGAATACCTCGTTCAAATCCAACCAATCCCGGCGATCAGTAATACGCGTGAGTTCTATCTCGGTTTCCTCTGGCGTCTTCGTATGAACTAGTCCTAGCCGATTGGATATTCTGTGGACGTGTGTATCGACAGGAATAGCCGGCTTACCAAATCCATAAACGAGGACGCAGTTTGCAGTCTTGCGACCTACGGCTGGGAGATCCAGCAGTTCTTCCATCTTCTCTGGAACTTTCCCTCCGTGCTTGTCAAGGAGAATTCTTGAGATCTCTTTGATTCGTCTCGCCTTTGTTTTGTAGAACCCTACCGGTCGTATCAGGCGCGAAACGACTCGTGTATCGGTGAACATTCGCGGCAGTCCTACTCAAGGCAAAAGTCTGAACCAAAGCTTGATCCTATTTCCCTAGCTCACGGGTCATCTTGAGGTTCTCCTGATCATCACGTCTCTCATCAATGGGGGTTTCTAAGATCAGAGGTAGCTCCCTGACTGTTGGGTGGTGTAGCAGGGCCCTGAAGCCTTCCTCTCCGATGTAGCCCATTCCAATGTGTTCGTGACGGTCCAGGCCTGAGCCTAAACCATTCTTCGAATCATTGAGATGGATCACCTTCAACTCCTCGACACCAACAATCTCCTCGAATCTTTCCATTATTGCTTTGACGCTCTTTGAAGTGTGCAGGTCATAACCAGCGGCGTACAGATGACAGTTGTGAGTGGTAATGAAGGGTGCGGCGTATGCTCCCCTTGTTGTTGTGAGATTGAATACAGGTCCTGAGTAAGGTTCGACCTGGACGCGTTTGATCGGGACGTAGAAGCTTTCTTCAGTGCGAATGATTCTACGGGGGGCTGCGGTCGGAAAGTTGTAGTTGAAACCTAGCCTTCTTGCCTCGTTGCTGCTGACATTCACAACATACCATCCCGGGCTAACTATTTCTCTCGCTCCGATTCTGCCACGGGTAGGCCCGTGTGTGCTGAAAGTTCCGTGTATGTCTATCCTTGCTAGGAGATGTAACAATTGATAGGCCAAAGTCTTGGAAGAAGTTATGTAATGCAGTCCAAATGCGTTCTTGTGGCCGTCTCCTTTTAGGTAGGCTCTCAGAAATACCTTAACATACTCTGCAGGAGCTCGCATGATTACTTCCGGGATTTTCTTGTGACGTGCTCCATGACCAAAGTTGAGTCTGAAGTATCGCGTTAGTATGTTCGACCCCACACAGACCTTCGATGTAG
Organism: Candidatus Bathyarchaeota archaeon; assembly: GCA_005882895.1. GTDB lineage: Archaea > Thermoproteota > Bathyarchaeia > 40CM-2-53-6 > 40CM-2-53-6 > 40CM-2-53-6. The sequence continues at coordinate 2,253 of VBBD01000091.1, forward strand.
TTCCACGGTCGTCGATCCAGGTCTTTAGCGAAAATATTTCTCCGATCAATTTCTCGACTCGTTCGACGAGTAATTTCTCGTGTTGCCCGAATGAAAAGTAGACTTTTCCAGGGTGCGGTGACCTTTCTGACTCGCCAAGGACTAGACTCAAAGTATTGCCACCCCTTCGGCTTCAGGCAGAGAATGGGATGTTCAGGGGTCGAAGCGAACTGGGGTAGGCCCTCCGGTTTGATATGAATCAGTGATCCGGAGTAGGCGCGTCTCATGGACCTGATGACCCGATCAGGGTTCCCGTTAGCGCCTAGGACAGTATCCGATGTGGTTACATTCTCAATAGGCACAGGGACGTCGCCACCAGCAAGGACTGGCGAGCCAGGAGGAAGACAAGTATCTAGACAGACTCCGAGTCGTTTGGGGTGTCGAGACCGGTCAATTATCTCCCGCAACTCTTCGAACTTTGAGCCCATGCTATTTGCTTGGCCCGCTGTATTTTCAAGGAGAATTTTCAGGTCTCCTTTGATTTTCGCGGTCGCTGGATTCAACGCTCCCACAAGCCGCTTCAATCCGGCGTCTCGTCCGAGCCCTAGATGGCTTCCGAGATGAATAACAATATACTGAATCTTGAGCAGGGTGCATCGCTCAACCTCGCCTACAAGTGCTTCGACGGATTTTTCGTAAAAATCGTCTTTCGGACTTGAAAGATTTGGGAGATACGGCATATGCGAGACAACCGGTCCAATGTTGTGTTGTCTCAACTTTGACTTGAATTTCTCGACTTCCTCATGGTCCAGATTGCTTACTTTCCAGCCTCGAGGATTGCGGGTAAAGATCTGGAAAGTGTCGCAATTTGATTCGACGGCTCTGTCGACTGCTAGATCTATAGTGCCTGCGATCGACACGTGCATGCCTACTTTCAAAGGCAATAGGAACGCTTCCTAGGAGGCGAGGATTTTGGAAAGGGAATTGGGAGAAAAGTCACGGTTTCGTTAGAGAGCCGACGACTTCTGCTGGGTGCTGGTCAGCTTTCACTGGGTCGAATATTTTCTCGATCCGTCCCTGCGCATCAATTAGGAATGTGACCCTCCGGTCCATTCCTCGTTCTTCATTCAGTACGCCATATGCCCTTGATATCTTCTTATCGACGTCCGCGACAAGTCGGAAGGGTAGATTGTACTTGTCGGTGAATTTTCGATGCGAGACCGCATCGTCAACACTGACTCCTAGAACCTCTGCTCCCAGCTCTCTGATCTTGTCGTAGTTGTCTCTTAATCCACATGATTCGACCGTGCATCCTGGAGTGTCATCTTTCGGATAGAAGTAGAGGACTACTTTCTTGCCACGATAATCAGTCAATCGGACAATTTCTCCGTTTGCATCGGGGGCAGAGAAGCTTGGTGCTGGAAGTCCTGGCTTCAGGTTGGATAGTGACTGGGACATGGATAGGGGAGGTTGGGGTATGGGATTTCAACGTTCCGCTTTCATGGGAATGAAACCAGCCTTTTGAACTCACAACGATTATTTGACAGGAATTGGTTATGACCTTATTCTGAATAGAAGAGCCACTAAACTGAAATAGGTAATGTAGGCGAGGAGGTCAATCTGTTAGAATCTGGCGACTGGGTAACCTTGCCCTTTGCCAACTAGTAAGATGGAGATTAGGTGTTGACAAGAATGATGGGATACGATGCGGACAAGAGCCTGAGGCTTGGCGTGCCGGGAAAAAGTCCCGGTCCTAGCTTAGCTGGTCCTTGTACGTCTCTTTACAACTCTCCCGGTCCTTAGAACTCCTAACACTCTTCTCACCGCATTCCTTGGGCGTGGACATGAGGCGCCGTTGTTTTCTGTCAAGACATGATCAGCCTGCCACGGATAACTTCTCTTAGCAATGGCATTAATCCACTTCTTCCACCGTATCCTACTTCATGGACAAGTATCCAGAACATTTCCTCTGGTCTGTCTTCCGCCCGGAAGAAATCAGATCTTATCTTTGATCCCTCTGTCGTGAAATGACCGACTGGTTTCACCCAACCCTTTGACGTCTTCTGAGCTAGATGGGCAAAGCGGGAGCAGATACTGCAGTCGTTATCATAAAGCAAGACGGGACGATCTTGTGGCAATTCCATCGATCCCGTATCTATTATGGAATGATTGTGGCTTATACTTTCTGTGCGCTCCTCAGCTCTGCGTTGAATCAGTGAGATCGATGATTGACCTATACTGGCTACTTCGATGATGAGGTTCGTGTCGAAGAGATTGGCAATAGCTTGTTATTTGTTGGTATTCAAGTCGGGT
>VBBD01000046.1 GCA_005882895.1 Candidatus Bathyarchaeota archaeon
AACAGATTCGGACCGAAACCGGTCGAAGAAGGCAAAGAATACGATGTCGACATCAAGGAGATCAGTCGCCGCGGTGAAGGAATCGCGCGCGTAGAAGGTCTTGTTGTCTTCGTACCAAACACCAAACCCGGAGATCACATCAAGATAAAGATCACGCGGGTTTCGAACCGCTTCGCTTCAGGCGAAGTCATCCAATAAGGATGCCCAATAAGAGGTAGGGAGAAACACGGTTTCTCCTAAATCCCCCATTTCTAGTTTCTACGAAAGCCTAAAGGCTCCATTCCCTGCTAGGGGAACGAGTTTCCTATGACAGAGGGGAAGCCAGCCCGCTTTGGTCTAGCTGAGTTTCGATCGTTCATCGAAAGACGACCCTGGTCCGTCTTGTCTTGGTCAACCGGCCTAACCGCGCTTGCTTTCATCGTATTCTACGGACTGCAGGCAACAACGAACCCCCAAGTGGGAATACAGTTCGTACAGTCAGAATGGCCTGATCCCTCGATCTTTCCCTATTTCTATGCGAAACCGATAACCTGGTTCGCTTACTTCAGCTTCGTCTACTGGGCTGCGGGCCTCGAATCGAACAAGGATCATTTTCTCAAGCTTTCCCCGAGGGTTCGAAACATGCTGTTCCTCGGCACCGCCCTGGTTGCCTTTGCCTCGTTCTACGAGATTTTCTACAACTTCATGGTCTGGTTGGCTCTCGAAGTTCTAACGACTAATTGCTTACCATTCCCGTGCAACCCTGATAAAGTGGCAAGCATTTTCGACCTCAAGAGTCCTCTCAATCTAGTTTTCGCGACAAAGATTGTGACAACCGCTTTCGGTTTGTCTATGTACTCGCTATGGTTCCTTCACCGCGTCGATGTGGAGACGGAAAGGCGAAATCAGACCACGACGACTGTCGATAGCGATGTGAAGGTGCATTTGCCTAGCCCGTCAAGGAAACATATAGAAATCGAAGCCGGCCTCGCTGCCCAGCAACCGATAGACCCAACTATGGACAAAACCTGAGTCACTATTCCAGGAAAAACAGAATTTTGGAAACCTATGACGTAGCCGTCATCGGAGCTGGTCCCGCAGGAGTGATGGCGGCATGGAAAGCAGCAGAGTCACACGCGAGGACGGTGATGATAGAGCGGGAACCCTCTCCGGGAAAGAAGGTTTGTGCTGAGGGAGTGCTCGCAGACGCTCTTGTCGACGCAGAGCTCAAGCCTTCGAGCGAGTTTGTATCGAACTACATATCCGGCGCGGTCCTCTACGCCCCCGACGAAGCAAAGAAAGTCAACGTCGGAGGCAAAGGCTACATCCTCGATAAGCCTGCCTTTCTTCGAGTCTTGGCCGACCGAGCTGTGAAGGCGGGGTCCGAAGCAAGATTCGAGACGTCCGTTGAGGATGTCGAACGACAAGACGGCCTAATAGAAATCCAGTGCAAGAGAAACGGGCAACCTGCCACAATAAGGGCCAAGCTAGTCGTTGGATGCGATGGGACAGGGTCAATTATTTCCAGGCGATTCTTCCCGAGAAAGAGCTACCAAGCGATCACGGCATTGCAATACTCGATGACGAATTGTAAGATGGATGACGAGACAAAACTTGAGATCTATGTTGGACACGAAAAGGCTCCCGCTGGCTACATCTGGGTATTTCCGAAGGGAAAAGGCGACGCGAATGTGGGCATCGGCGTGAAAGGAGCCGGCGCTAAAGCGCTTCTCGACAAGTTCATCGAGAAACATCCGACAGCGTTTGGATCTGCGAAGATACAGCGGACCCTTGCCGCGCCTGTTCCGGTTGGGGGAGAAGTGGAGAGTTACGTTGCAGACAACATGATGCTTTGCGGTGATGCTGCGGGGCAAGTCATACCGCTTACCGGTGCGGGAATCCACACAGGGCTGGTAGCTGGAAAGATCGCTGGCGAAGAAGCAGCTATCGCAACTCTTAGCGGAAATACCTCGGCGGAGAATTTGCAACGTTACCGAGATAGATTCGACAAGCTGTGGGGCCAACGCATATCCAACAGTCTGAGAGCCCTAGACTCCTTCGAGAGATTCTCCGATCATGAACTCAACATCATTACAGGTCTCTTAGAGGGGCAGGATCTGGTCGAGATGGCAAACGGTTTCAGTCCTACGAAAGCAGTAGGACTGATGGCCCGACACCCGCTTCTCGCGATGAAGGTCGCGTATCAACTATTGACCGGATAGAAGGCGCGACAAATGGGACCGGTAGAATCTTCATTGCTTGCGGGGATCAAAGAACAAGGTTGCATTCACCTATCGCTTTTTGATCCTGAGAAGTTTACAGGACGCCTGTCAAAATCTCTAGAGGATCTCCAGAGTTGGGGAACTGCGGCGATAATGGTGGGCGGCTCTACCGTCAGGTCAGTCGATCAACTCGACGGAACTGTGAAGAAAATCAAGGAGCTGACCAGCCTCCCAGTCATTCTCTTTCCAAACGGTCCCACAGGCGTAAGTCGTTTCGCCGATGCGATATTCTTCATGTCTCTACTGAACTCTTCCACTCCGCGATTTCTGATTCGTGCCCAAGCGAAGGGTGCGCCGTCTGTCAAGCGGTTCAAGCTCGAACCGATTCCGCTAGGATACTTGGTAGTCGGAGACTCGAAGACCGCTGTTAGCTCTGTCGGAAGAGCGAACAGAGTCCCGTACTCCAAACCGGAATTGGCAGCTGCCTACGCCCTTGCCGCTCAATATCTGGGGATGCGATTTGTCTATCTTGAGGCGGGAAGTGGAGCGGAACATCCGGTAGAAACGAGGATGGTCGAAAAGGTCTCCGCTGACTTGGACGTTCCGATAATTGTTGGAGGAGGTATTCGAACACCAGATCAGGCGCGAGCGTTGGCTAAAGCGGGAGCCTCGGCAATAGTGACGGGTACCCTCCTCGAGCAGAAAGGACCCGGTCCAGTGAAAAGTATCGTATCCGCTGTGAGACGCGCCTAGTGGATGCGTCGTGGCTCGAGAGGCTACTGGGGGTGTAGGTGGGACTGTTGGAGCATTCAATTTCATCCGAAGAGTTGGCTTCCCATCAACGCCTGAAGTCCTCTCCGTTTTCCTAACTCTTGCACTACTTGCGTCGATTCTTGCTCTTCCATTAGCGGGAGTGGGTCTCCAGGCTGCGTTATTCTTCCCCCTAATTGCCGTCGTGATTCCCGCCCTCATTGGCGAAGCTCTAAACTCGGCAACGATTCTTCATGGAGAAAAGGTTCTTGACTTTCGAAGGCTCATCGGACTGGAGATCCTATCGTGGTTCTTGCTGGTAGCAGCACTGCCTCTTGGAGCGATCGTCGGTACGGCCGTTTCCAATACGACGTTATGGGCTGATGGATTTTTCGCTGTACTAGTATTCTCTTTGCCCATACGGTTTCTCACAATTGCTTCGATCTCATCGATGCCGTCTTGGAAGAAATTCTCAGCGTCCGCTTTGCCACCGATTCTCTCGATCATCTCATTTTCGATCATCACGCTCACTACTGGTCTGACAAATGTTACCGGTGCCCTTGTGATCCGTGGAACAACCGCCTTCATCCTAGGCATCGTTCTTTCGGCTGTTGGCGTCTCAAGGATACTACGGGACGTGGAACGTTCAGGCACGCCAGAAGTTCGGGATTCTCCTCTGACACTGTTCAGGGTGTTCCTTCAACATTGGCTTAGGTCTGACCCGGAGCCTCTAGAAAGCCGACTCGGGACGTTGGGGGCCCAGGGAATGATCGAGGGCTCGATTCTTGCCTTTTCGGGCATGAAGGCGAGTGTTGGTTGCGTTGTGGTCTCGAATTTTCATCCGGGGCCTTATCGTGACCTTGGAAGCGCAGGTCTCCCATCCCGTCTCAAATCCTCCCTTGAAAAATCGGTTGGTGGGATTGCCCAGGTCCCACATGGGGTCTCTAACCACCAGCTGAACGTCGTTTCGCAAAAGGATGTGCAGAGGGTCGTAGAGAAGGTTGTAGCAGAATACCCCGGCTCAACTCCAATTCACGACTCTAGCGTCATGATTAGGTCAACTGTAGATGAGGCTAAAGCATCCGGTCAAGTCTTTGGTAATGTTGCTTTTCTCACGTTGACGCTATCCCCTACGGACATGGAAGACCTGCCTTCCGAGGTCTCCCGTGAGATCGAGCGAGAAGCGCAATCGCGCTGTTTGACGGCCATTATTGCAGATGCCCACAATAGTATGTCAAATCAAACCTCAATAACCTCTGACCAGGCACGAAAGCTCGTTGAGGCGTCCGTCAAAGTGCTGGACCAGTTGGCTCTCGCCCGAAAATCGCCGTTTAGAGCTGGGTCCGCTGCCGACTCTCTAGCGGAGTTTCGGCTTGAAGACGGGATAGGTCCAGGCGGGCTTTCCTCCCTAGTTGTGAAAAGCGGAAACCAGATCGTCGCCTATCTTACCATCGATGGGAACAATATGCGCACTGGAGTGAGAGAGGCCATATTGGAAGACCTTGAAGCGATCGGAGTATCCGACGGTGAAATAATGACTACGGACACGCACCTCGTAACCGGGCTTGTCAGATCTGCTCTTGGTTACTACCCAGTTGGGGCCCATCTCGACATTGGACTGTTGACCCAAAAGGTGAGAGAAACTGTTCAGCGCGCCATGGCGACGATGGAGGAATCGACCGCAGGCTTTTCCAGATTCGCTATTGAAGTACGGGTCCTCGGATCAGAGACATTCCAGACAATCACGAGTTTCGTGGGCCGCATTGCGAGACGAGTTGCACGCCAATTCTACACGCTTGAAGCCCTAGCCCTTGCGGCAACTCTGATCATCCTATTCTTCCCGTGAAAGCCATGGAAGCTGATGAATCCTTACATTACATGCAGCTTCCACGAGAGGTCGTAGTCGGTAAGAATGTCCTCGGCCGAACTGGGGAGGTTTGCGCACGACTCGGGTATGCTGGTATTGCTCTCGTAGTTTCGGGACCAGTGACTTACCCTCTCGCGGGCGAGCCAGTCGCAAAATCTGTTGTAAAGGCCGGTTTGAAAGTTGACCATGTTATCGTCAAAGAATCAACTGAGGCAGTCGTAAACCACGTCATAGGAGCGATCAAGCGGACAAAGGCTTCTATTGTCTTAGGCGTCGGTGGTGGCAAAGATATCGACGTAGCAAAACTCGCATCAGCCAAGGCCTCTGTTCCCTTCATGAGCATTCCGACGGCTGCGAGCCACGATGGAATCGCAAGTCCCTATGCTTCGATCAAGGGCGGTTCAAGGCCTTATTCGATTAGGGCTCAAGCACCTGTGGCAATCCTCACTGATATTGATGTCATATCCGATTCACCGTACAACCTGCTAGCTGCTGGCTGTGCCGACATAGTTGCCAAGTTCACGGCCGTTAAGGACTGGCAGCTCGCCCACAAACTGAAGAACGAATACTACGGCGACTATGCTGCCGATCTTGCACTGATGAGTGCTGAGCTTGTTACCAAGAACGCTAAGGAGGTCCTCAAGCGAAACATCGAAGGCGTCAGAACAGTAGTAGAGGCACTCATAAGCTGCGGGGTAGCAATGAGCATCGCAGGAAGCTCCCGACCCTGCAGCGGATCAGAACACTTGTTCAGCCACGCACTCGACATTGTGGCCGGCGAAACAAGTCTACATGGCGAGAGAACCGGTGTTGGCGCAATCTTGTGCGCTTACCTCCAGGGATCCAACTGGGAAGCAATTCGAACCTTCCTGAAAGAGATCGGAGCTCCTTCAACCGCTAAGGAGCTTAACGTCTCCCCTGAACAGTTGGTGAGAGCCTTAACGATGGCTCACAGTCTCCGTCCCGAACGATATACAATTCTCGGAGAGACGGGTGTGGCTGAAGCGGCTGCGGAGAAAGTCGCTCGGACTACTGGCGTTATTGGATAGGGCATTGAAGGCCTCCGCTCGAGCCTACGCGATTCAGGGGCTCGTGAAATACCACGGTCTGCGGAACGAGAGACTGCGGCTACCATTTCACGACAGTATATCCGTATGCATGAACTCGCTTCCAACTGTTACAACGGTGGCGTTCAGCCGAGAGTTCGCAGATGATCGTATCCAGATAAACGGCAAATCGCCATCACAAAAGGAACAAGATAGAGTCCTAGCGGTTGTTAACCATCTCCGACATTTGTCTCGTCTGGGGCCCCTCAAAGCGAGAATCGAATCCAGGAATCCCGATGTCAAAGGCAAGGGACTGGGCTTCTCGGCCTCCGGGTTCGCCGCGCTGGGACTCGCAACAGCAAGAGCGTTGGAGCTGGACATCAGAACGCCGGGGTTGTCCGAAGTTGTTAGATTGGGCGCTGGCTCTGCTTCACGGAGCTTGACCGGGGCCTTCTCCATCTGGTACGCGAACAGAAACGGTCGGTCTTATGCCGAGGAGCTTGCATCTGCCAGCTCAATCAAACTAAGAACGATAATTGTTCCGATAGAGTCAGAGATCAAAACGGATAGGGCTCATGCTGATGCTGTCAAGTCTCCATTTTTCAAGCCGAGGCTAGCTTACCTTCGAAGTATTCTTCCACGAATGAAACGGGCGATTTCACGGAAGGACGTGCAGTCCATTGGACGATTAGCTGAGGAAGACACTCTCAACCTTCATGCAGTCACGATGACGGGTAGAGAGGGGCTGATTCTTCTCAGTCCATGCTCCATCGAAATCATCAGAGAAGTGAGAAGGCTCCGAACGGAAGAGGAACTTCCGGCATGGTTCTCTCTGGACACTGGCCCGTCGGTTTTTGTCAACACTACGCGAGACGCGGCCCAGTCCGTTCGAAGGAATCTCAGCAAGATTACAGACAATGTCTTGGTCTCAGATCCAGGTGGACCAGCCGAGATCATCGACAAGCACCTTTTCTAACCACTCAATCGGTTTGAGTGAGCGAGAACAAGAAGCTCGAATGTCATCGCAGAAAGAGCCCACTGTTGGATTGACCGATGCCAAGAGTCTAGCTCCTCTACCAAATGCGAACAAGTATTCCCAGATCGTAACTCGCTTTGCCCCCAATCCTGACTTCGTACTGCACATAGGGTCTCTACGCGCCGTCTTCCTTTCTCACGACTACGCGAGGATGTACAAGGGCAAATTCATCCTCCGGTTTGAAGATACGGACCCTCGACTGAAGAAATCTGTTCTCGAGTATTATGGACAGATCGAGAATGACGTGAAGTGGCTGGGTTGCCAGTGGGACGAGGAGTACATCATGAGCGACAGAGTCCCAATCTACTACGAGTATGCAGAGAAAGCGCTTGGACAAGGATTCGCATTTGTTTGCACGTGTGAGCCGGACCAGTTTAAGGCGATAATCGAGTCAGGCCGAGCTTGTCCTCATAGGCCCAGGAGTCCTGCCGAAAATCTCGAACTGTGGCACAAGATGCTGAGTGGAGGGCTGAAAGAAAGAGAAGCAGTGGTTCGCGTCAAGACAGAGACGACTCATCCGAATCCAGCGGTTCGAGATTGGCCAGCTTTTCGGATAATTGATCCCGAGAAGTATCCGCATCCACGAGTCGGGTCCAAGTATCGGGTCTGGCCTCTCTACAACTTCTCTGCTGCCGTAGATGATCATCTGATGGGAATTACTCATATCATTCGTGGAAAGGAGCACTTGACCAACGCGGTCAGACAGACCTACCTTTACAAGCACATGGGTTGGTCATATCCTGAAGCGATCGAGTACGGTCGTTTGAAGATGATAGGCTTCAAGCTCAGCAAATCAGAGATGGTGAAAGAGCTAGAAGAAGGATTGGTCGATGGATTCGACGATCCCAGAATTCCAACCATAGCATCTCTCAGGAGGAGGGGATACTCGCCTGACGCACTGCGAAAGATCGTCCACGAGATGGGCGCTCGCCCGGTTGACGCAACATTGAGCTGGGACAATATCAACGCTACTAATCGTAAGGAAATTGACAAGCTAGCTCACAGATACAATTTCATCCCTAATCCAGTCCCGATGGACGTGGACCATGTCTCACAAGCGTTCGAAGCCCATCTGCCTCTTCACCCGGAACTTCCATCGCTCGGAAACCGGACATTGAAAGTTGTACCTCGAGACGGTATTGCCCGCATTTGGCTATCCGGATCGGATCTTCAAGTGTTCGAGAAGTCGAAAGTTGTGCGGCTCATGGAACTGTTCAATGTAGAAATTCATTCAACAAATCCAGATCTGGTCAAAGCAACTTTTCACAGTCAAGAATACGCGAAGGCTCGAGAACTCAAAGCGCCTCTGATACAATGGGTTCCTGACGACCAACATATCTCATGTGAAGTAGTTATGCCAGATGCAACAAGGACCAAAGGGTTCGGAGAGACAAACCTGCTCGGTGAACATGTAGGGAATATCATTCAAATGGTCAGATTCGGCTTCGGAAGAATCGACTCCAAAGAAGAACCATTAACAATCTACTTCGCCCACAAATAGGTCCAAACAAGTCACCATTTCGCCAGCTGTTTTCTACATCTACTTTGTCTTCTAATCCCTGTTTAGTTTTGGTGTCCTGTCCGGATCGTCCACTCATGCGGCGCGAGGCTC
>VBBD01000057.1 GCA_005882895.1 Candidatus Bathyarchaeota archaeon
CTCCCACCGTGGCTAGGAAGCGTGCGACTCGCATGGCTTAGTCTCATCCCGATAGCAGTTGGGTCCGCCAGGATCAAGCGGAGTCTAGAACGATTGGAGTTTCGGACGCCATAATATGTACAGGAATCGGCTGGAGTTTAGCAGGTGGCTACGAGCCTCTCTTGGACCTAAACGTTCCAGGGTATTTGAATGCCCGGGTTTCTTTGGGTCCGCATGTTCTTTCGCCCACAGTGGAGGTCAATCGGTCATTCACAGGCGTAACGCCCTAAGCGTCGGATTGACGCCGCCGCCGGGACTATGGGCTTCTGTTCGTCCTGCTATGCTACCAAAGAAGCGTACGGGACGAATAGCCGATTTAAACATTTACCCTCGGTGCGAACCGAAAAATTCTTCTTCCAGCGGCGAGAGTTCTGAAGATTTCGCTGCCGCATACTTTTCCAAAGGGTCGTGGTTGAGCGAAAGAAAAGTTTCTCCCCACTTGAACAAAGACAAAATCACTCCTGCATGTTGCCGAAAGCCGGTTAGAATGAGTGCGGCAGCAAGGGCCTCGGCCGTGCTAAGTCTACCAGCAATCCCGTAGTTTGTTGGATTCCCCGCTAAAAGAGTTGGAAGTCTCCTATTATTGCCCGAGATGTTTCGGTCGAAAACATCCTTCGACAGGTTCCAAGAACAGTCTAGCGCAACGAGGCCATCTCGTTGGACTAAATCGCGATCCTCATTCGAGAGGGTCCGACTACTTGTTGGGTTCAAGACTATGGCAGAGGAAGGGACTCGCCTCATGCTCGAGAGACTCCGCACTAGCCGAAATTTCCTAAGCCTGGCCGAAGTGCACTTCTTGCGATCATCCTGTCGGAAGTCGTACACCATCAGCTTTGGTACAGAAGATTCGCCCGTAATTCGGGCAACGCCTGGTTCGGTGGATTTTTCATCCAAGATGCCATCGCTCGGGGAACAATCTCTAGCACGTTATGGGCATGCGCTAGTTGGACCTTTCTTTTTAAAGAAAAAACTTCTGCAAGTCCGTTAAGGAAAATCGCTCAACGTTTTCCGTAAAGCCACCCATTGAGTTGGATTAGTTGTGCGCAAGAATTCCAAGCTTGGTTCGGCGATCTGCATATCGTCATTCGTAATCCAATCTTGACCCTTTAACGCCAAACCGCCCGTTTGCACTCGGCACCATAATCCAACAGATGTTGGATCGGAGGTGACCTGAGTTACAGTCAGATAGGAGGGGCGGTGCTTATGACTATTCCTTGCGGCGTCATCTCGTAGTAGTATCCTCTCGACGGGATCTGAGTCTTTCCCAACTTCACCAGTCTTAGCGTTCCGCCTCTGCTGATGCCCTCGGGGGTTTTCCTCCGCTCGAGCTCAAGGACGACATCGGCGAAGTTCACCATGGCGTTCTCAATTGATTCGTCAAGCACTTTCGTATGGAGGGTTGCAACTCCGATCGCTTTGGCGAAACGGGTTGCATATTTTAGGACTTGGCCGAACTGGAAGACTCTCTTTGCCTCAACCATGAGGAAGAAGGGCGTTAGGGAGTCCATTATGACGAACTGCTTCTTTCCTAGATGCTTGAGTGTGAAACTTCTGCCTTGCGCGACGAGGTCGGAGAACTTGAAAGTGCTGTCGACGATTCTCTCCGGTTCTTCCACTGGGTAGGCCTCTGCGAGGCGTTCGACCCCAAGGGCGAAGATATCGATGAAGGCGAGTCGTCCTTCTTCTTCATACTTTGGGACGTTGATGCCGTAGGAGGCGACTCCTTCTCTCACGTCCTCCGCAGACTCGTCTATAGCGTAGTAGAGGACTCGGAAGTCTTTTTCGAGCATGTTAACTGCGAGCTGTCTGACCAGGGAGGATTTGCCGCTGCCTACTGCTCCTATCAAACCGACTGCTGAAGGTCTTGGGAGACCGCCGGCTAGGAGGTCGTCTAGGACCTTGATCCCAGTAGGCTCCATTGTCGTCACTTTATGGAGCCCTCCCTTGTGCGTGATTTAAGCGGATTGTACCTTTCATCTGCGATAAGGTTAACACTCGCTTCCTGTTGAAGCTGGAAACGAAAACAAGCTTTCCCGTCGTCTTGGACTGTCAATAGATTTTCACCGATCTATCGGGTCCTATGAGGAGCCGGAACCATTTTGTCTCATGTGCTCCCCTGTAACTGTATACCCTGACGAACCGGCGAAGCTCACCATCCATCTCGTCCAGTTTCATATCGATTACCCCGTCGAAGCTGGAGCGGACTTCGTTGTAGAATGAGTTGCTATGTATTCCAAGCTCTATGGCATAGGCGCCTATGTTGCCGTGTTTCTTCATCCGAGCTAGGTGTGATTTCATGAATCGTATGGAGAGATCTTCGGAATTGTAAGAGAGGAGAGTTGACAGTGAGTCAAAGAGAACAAAGGAGCGGTCACCCGCTGTCTCAGCCGCACTCGACAATACGACGCTGACTGATGCGACATCGGACGCATTGTCTATCTGGAATCTCTCCTGAGAGCGTTCTCCAAGCAACCACGAGTACATGTCGACGTAGATTATCTGGTCAGCCCTTCCCGGCGCAAGTCCCATGGCACGAACTTGTTCTTTGATTAGTGAAATGGGGTTGTTTGTTATGACGTAGAGACATCTCAAGCCAGCTTCGACCGCTTCTTTGAGCAGACTCTGACAGATGGTGGTCTTTCCCGCGCCAGGCGGCGCCAGGAGCGCGAAGTTTAGACCGGTTGTGATAGGGGTGATGACTAGGCCTTTGAGAAGGTCGAAGGATAGCTCTTTGCTGGCGAGAGCGTTCTTCACGGCCTCTTCCTCTGTTTCTCCCAGTCTCTGGACTCGACCCTAGAGTGGACGCTGAGCTTCGCAACCGTCAGAGTCCAGATGTATGCCACGAGCACCATCACAAGTGATTGTATGGTCGGAGATGTCAGCACAAATGTGAAGAGTAAGAAGGAAATGGCGTAGAAGAAGCCAAAGGTATGAGCCTTTTCAAGGCCGGCGGTGTCCTTGGCCTTCAGCATTTCTGTGATGATGAAAGCGAATAGCGGGATTAGCGCAAGGTCCGCAATGTAAATTGGCTCTAGAAGTCCAAGTGACACGAACACCACGAGAAGGATAAACGGCGTGGAAAGCAGTATACTACTGAAGAGAACCGCCTTCTTCACGTTTTTGAAGATGGTGGCCGAGGTCCGGATGCCCGCTTTCATGTCTCCAAAATAGTCCGGCAAGTTCTTGACCGTCCCGTACGTGAACATGAACCACGTTAGAAGCCAAAGCATTGGGTTGAGAAGATCGAGAGACCCTCTAACGCCAAGGCCCCCGATAAAGGGAAGACCCAGTGCACCGGAAAAAGAGGCGAGACTAGCGAGTGGTTTTGACTTGAATCTAAGGGGAGGCAGCGAATAGAAGATGGAGTTGAGGATGCCAAAGCCTAGAACCAGCGTGAAAACGGGTCCTAGGTAAATGGCAAGGGCGGCTGCACTAGAATAGAGTACTACTAGAGAGGCGGTTATCTGTCTCGAGCCGATCTGGCCAAGCCAGAATAAGCGTTGGGGTTGATTTGTTGCATCTTCCTTCCTGTCGGCAAAAGCGTTTACGATATTGGTTGCAGCGGTCACCAGAGATGCGACGGCTATGCCGATACATATCTGGGATAGCTGTCCTCCACCACCTACCGCGTAACCTAGAATAAAGCTGAAAGAGGGGAAGACCCATGTTCTCGGACCGGAAAGTCGAAACAGTATCGAAAACGTATGCGGAAGAATTGGAACGCTTCCCAGAACTGGGAGAATCGGGCCTTGCATCGTGTCGTATTGTTTGTTTCGTGTTTTTCTGTGGGGCACGGTCTCCACCGAGCTAGTGTAGACTTAGACTGGAAATTTGAGGCCTGATTGCACAGGTCTTCTTTATGGTGCTAAGGAGGGTGTAACCAAGATTTCAGCAGACCAGTAACGGGTGAGTTCAAAATTCATCCTGGATGGCAAGGAGTTTCGGAAAGCGCCACGGAGAGTTTCAGTGGTTGCTTCCAGAGGAGGCTAATCTTATCGGTTGGACTCGAGGACTAGCAAAACAACTAAGCCTATCGAACAGAGTCCGTTTGCATTGACATTTGGTTAAGCCACAGCCCGTAGCCCCATCCGATCAAACCAAGAGAGAAGAGTAGACCAGCAATACTGCCGATGACGAACAAGACGAAAAAGCCGAGCGCTAGCGGTACGGCGAGGATGACCATCCAGAGGGACAAGCGCGGAACAATGGCTGTACGCGGAAGAATAGCTGAACGAAGGGTAGCAATGGCAAGGAGGAAGAAGCCGAGGCCGTAGATAACTGTGATAAGCCCTACCGTCACCAACAAGGGACCGTAGAGGGAACCCCCGACATCGAGGAGTGATGGTGCTTGCCCTGCGATCAGAGGACCGATGACTGTACCGACGACCAATAATTCGCCAGGCCTGTTCGCTCCTCCAATGAAGGCTAGGAGGAAGCCGGCCGACCCCAAGCGGCCCAGCTTGCTGGAGTATTGGCTGTAGAACCCCACCGATCCTAGAAGAATGAGCACCCAAGCAACCGCACCGACGAAATGCACTGGTGCCCAGATGCCACTCAGAATGAATTGTGGGGTCTCTCCCAAGGGGTGGGTAAGGTAGTGTATGGCGAGAAGGAGCCCTCCAAGCATAAGTGTGGGTCCGCTCCAGCGAGCGAGGTTCTGAAGGGCCATTGCTGGCGTGAGCGCGTGGAATCTAACATAAGCTTTCGGTCACCGAGCGCAATTTTCCCAACCACCGAGGCAGGCGAAAATTGGACGAGTCGAACGGTATGGATCGATATGATCGTGTAGGAACGTTTCTTCTCGCAGCCTGGCACGACCGGTCGTCGTCTTGCCACTGCGCGGATTTAGATTGTGGCCTCAACTGGATGGAGTAACCTTCGCGACGAAGGCCCGGTAACAATAGGGTTCAAGACAGGTTCTATGGGTGTTGAATCCGAAGCGATTTATACCATGTTGGAAATATCTGCTTCAAAGCGCGAATGTGAGTGTGAACAGTAGCAATGCCTATGGTTGATAGAACTCCTACTGGAATACCGGGCCTTGACGAGATTTTGACTGGTGGATTTCCACGTGGACGAGTCATATTGCTGGTGGGAGGGCCTGGTACTGGTAAAACGATCCTGACTTCGCAGTTCTTGATGAACGGTATCAAGATGTACGGTGAGAATGGAGCTTTTGTCAGCTTGGATGAGACGAAGGCGCATTTCTATCGTGAGATGAGCTTGTTCGGCTGGAAGTTTGAGGACCTTGAGAAGGGAAAGAAGTTTGCCTTCATCAACGCCTCACCATTACGGCATATGCCTGGCGAGGTGAAGATTGGCCGCACGTCGATCGGTCGGAAGGATTTCTCGATCCTGAGCCTTATCGAGGGGATCAAGACTCACACCGAGCTGATCAACGCGAAGAGAATTGTTGTTGACCCTGTGACCTCGTTGATCTTCCAGTACCCGGAGATGGTAGAGCGGAGGACCGCGATCCTGGATCTTGTCGACGCTCTCGTGAAGACCGGTGCGACCTGTCTGATGACGACGGAGCTGCGGGCTATGGGACCGACGGTGGAGCGGGCGGTGCAGCTTGAAGAGTACTTGGCGCACGGGGTTATGATCCTGTCCAACGCGAAAGTGGGTAAGACGTACAACCGGGTCATGCAGGTTGAGAAGATGAGGGAGACAGCGATTGACATGCAACCTCGTCCCTACAAGATCTCGACCAGTGGGATCGAAGTGTTCCCGAAGGAAACAATATTCGTAGACTAGATAAACCGGTGTAGTCTGCCTAAGAGTGCTCGAAGGAGAAGGCACTCGTCCTCGGGAACCATGCGACGCGAGACTCACTCGCTAAGACCCCCTATTTCTCTAAGAAGGCTAGCTGTCTGGCGGTGATAATGGGCGAGACAGGCAATTCCGGGCATAATCTGAGCTTAGCTGGCTCGGCGAAAAACGCGATCAGCCCAACGAATCTAGCGGTGATCTTGCAGTAACCTCCCAGATTCAAGATCAGGTGCGAAATGGGCGAATCTTTCTGCGGAGGAGCTTCTGTTTCATGGTTCAATCGGCTATTCGGCGCTCAGACCATATGCAGAACGCTCCTTTTTCCGAGGTAGCGAAGAATGGCAAGCGCCGATCTCGAGAGCGACTAAGAAATATTCAGCAACTGGCCGGAGAGAGATTACAATCTAGACCGCGCTAGCGTTCCCACGCCGGAGCCTAAGAGGCTGTCTCATCTTGGAGAAATAGGAGCCACAACAAACGGGACCGATTTGGAGTTCTGCAAGCATGCAATCGTTTTTCGTTGCCTGTGTTCTGGGTAACTATCAGAACTCTCAGCAGATTTGACGAGCTTCTTACAAGAAGGAAGCGTGGTGCACGAAGAGTTCTAACAAACTGGATCGCGATCAATAGCCCGAAACCAGCCAAATCATCAGAACGATCGTCTCCGACGATTCATCCTCAAAGCATGAAAAAATGCTGGACAGCAGAAGAATATCTAGGGGAAGAAAAATCTGCCAGCGATCTCTAGGTCGAGCATTGAACCGGTCCACCCCAAAAAAATACGCTCATGAAAATCGATTTCCGAAAAAATAGGAGATTTCTTAAGCAAAGACTATTGTGAATATGGAGCCGGGTGAACAAGCCGACGAACGCTAAGAAGAAAAAGTCGAAGAAGAAAGGCGGCATGTAGGAACCGAACCGAAACTCCTCACCCCAAGCCTTTCTTCTTTTTTTCTCCTTATCATGCGTGACCCGAACAAGCAAGCAAGGGGAGTCTGCTTTCGCGGGAAACCGGTTGTCTACAAAACCTCAAGCATCGCTAAAGACGATCAGATTCTATTGCAACAACAGATGTTTTCTCTTCATAGCAAAATTGAGACTCAACCGGCTCAGCAGAAACCAAGCGGTACAGCTTGACAAAATAGATTCAAGAATGTAAGTCTCTATCTTTATACTCAACAAGACAGTTAGGACAAATACAATCGGAAGTCCGCTTGGAGAGTTCGTCCAGCTGTTCGCGCGAGATGTCTATGGAGCGACACCAACAGCCAAGGAGACCCTTACACTCGAAGGCTGAGTCACACAGCTCACAATTCTTCGTCTTTGCCATTGGTTTCATCTCATAATGGTCAACTGATACATAAGAAAGCAACGCAAAGAAAGCTTCCCAGAAGACCCTTTTTTGGGGGCTATTTTCGTGGATAGATGACCCTCTCTTAGAGAGGTGTGCTTTAATTCGGGAACCTGGGCTGGTTCCGAGCGATCTCTATAGGAAACGTCTAAGCATCTGCAAAGTGCGATCAATTCTACCTTTTCTGAGAGAGAAAAAGGGGTAGGCTCATAAGGGAGGTCAGCACACAGGGGCGTTTGCGTACAGCGTACTACCGATATCTCGGGGGTGAACGAATGTCAGAAGAACCAAAGAAGGCAGAGAGGGCTCCTACCCAAATGCGCAGAACTGATATCCCAGCGGACACGATACTGATCGGTAAGAAGCCGATCATGGCCTATGCTACAGCTGTCATGATGCACTATAACACCGGTGCCAAGAAGCTGACCCTAAAGGCTCGTGGACGAGCCATCAGCACTGCCGTCGACGTGGCCGAAGTGGTGAACAACCGCTTCTTCCAAGGCGGCTTAGCCAAGAATGTACACTTGGGCACGGAGATCGTCGGTGAAGGCCAGGATGCACGGAACGTCT
>VBBD01000058.1 GCA_005882895.1 Candidatus Bathyarchaeota archaeon
CTTGCTATTCGAAGATAACAGAGTTCTTTCTCAAACATCTCAGCCCCTGAATTCAGGGTGAGTGTCGGTCCGTTAGAACGAGTAGGTTACTCCCTTGTCCGGACCGGCTTCTTCCCACCTGGGGCTTTCTGGACCCTTTCTTTTTCCGACTCTCTCGATTTGAGTTCGGATTCTCGTTCTGTCTGTGATTCCTTCTCTTCTTCTCGCTCATCTACTTCTTCCGAGACATGCTCCTCCGATTCTTCATCGATTTCTTCCTCCAATTCCCGGTCTTCACTCATGTCATCTTCTTCGTTGCTCATCGCGACTCCACTCTTACCCGATAATGCACAAAGATGGGGCTATTTGGCACTATTTTCACTTTGGCCTATCGATTGCAGAATTCATCTCCTCCTGACGTATTGAGTCGTCGTAATGCAGGGCCAGGGCGAAATGCTTCTACATCGAAGTTGAATGGAATCCTACCTCTAACAATCGTCAGAAAGAAAAAAGGGAGATGGCGTCTCCGGAGCGACCCAAGTATCACCGGAGGCTTGAGAAATCAATTACTGGACATCGCACTAGAGTTGATGTGATCTCCAGAGTTCCCAGACCCGCGTTCACAGCAGCGGTAATATCGTCGTCCTTGTTAAGTAGGCTTGGTGTGACTCCGCTCTCCCAGTGGAACACTTGCAGGTTCCAGGCTCCACCGTTGTATTGATTGGTGGTTCCAGAGTCTGTCGGGATCCTGTTGAGAACATTGCAGCTTGTGGCGTCCTGAGGAAACGCAGCCAGCAATGGAACGCATTGAACCGCGGGAGTGTTGCCGTTGGCATCGACTATGTGGTATACGATGTTTCCTTTGGCTATCAGGTTTGCTGCTTGGGGGGATGAGGTTACTTCCGCAGTGGCTTTGTATTGTATGATCTGATGGTCGTACCATCCTGAGTTTGTTACTGCCAAAGTGGTGTCTCCTCTAGCGCCGGGGATCGTTAGAACGAGGAGGGCTAGAACAGCGATAAAGACTGGAAGCTGTAGCTTCTTCATTTTGACAATCTCACCTCCAGTTCTTGCGTTGCACCGTTGTAAGCTTGGATTCTATTTGAGAGATTGGCGAGATGTGGCCGTTGTCTGGTCTAGATTTGGCCCATTTTTAGCGAAGGGTTGTTCTGAACAGGACTATGACCCCGAGAGCCTCGGCTAAGTTAATCCCGAGGAGATAGGGTAGGAAAGGCTCTCCGACATAGGGTGACATTGTGGCGAAGGAGTAGACCGATAGAATGTTCTGTGCGAAGAGTATCAGTGAGAAGACCATTAGACCGAGACTAAATTGAGCATGCGTGTCGCGGTAAATGCGCGCGTAGACGATGATGAGCCCTAGAAGGAGAATGGCATTGAGACCAGCAGTGTACATGCTTGCATCCATCAATGGATCCATTATTCTTTCAGCTCCCTAGCTCGGGGTTGGATCTGAGACCAGATCTCGTCGAAGATATGAAGGTGGGCCTCCATCTCTTGGGAGAGAAAATAGAGCTTGCCATAGCGTTCTCCGGATGGTGTGATGAGATTGTTCTTCTCCAATGCTCGAACATGATGCTCTGCGACCCGATAGTGAACGTCGAGGGCCTCAGCGAGCTTGTTGACGTTGCGAGGCTCTTTACGGAGGAGATTGATGATCTTGCCACGATTGGTTCCGCCACGGGACCCGGCGAGAACGTACCATAGGAGGCGCTTCCATGATGTATCGGATGGAGAATGGACCTTCGCCAGTTCCGAAACACCTGAAGCATCTTGCAATCAACCTCGACCATGCATTAAGACTTGCAGGAAATAACGAGGCCAACGCATCTAATATTGGCTGGTCAGGATTAGGTCAGGATGTGGCCAAGATCCACGTTAATCTCGGATCTTATTCTAGCGTAACGACTTTAGATGCTTAGGTTGTTCGAAGTGAGCTCTGTGCCTTACCCCGTGGGGCATAGCGATCTCAGCTGCTGCGATTACTCCGACTGCGAGCTGAATTCCCAGTAGCGCTACGAATGCGGTGTCACCTAGCAGATATGCTCTGAACGCGGCTTGCATAGTACCCGTGGGAGTGAAGGTCAAAGCGTCTCCTGCCATAGCAGCGACCTGGGTCGTTGAGACAAGGAGCGCTCCTACATACGCGAGCCTTGGAACCACTATGACGACAAGCGCGAGGATAACGTCGAGAGCCGCAAATGCGAGGAGACCGTATGCGTGGCTTGGAGCGACAGCCCAAAGCCATCCATCATTAGCTGCAATCCAGACGCCGACTAGACCAGATACGAGAAGAGTTGGAGTGAGAACTGTTCGCGCGATTCTGCCCGCCTGTTCCTCAGGCCCCTTCTCTATAGCTCTCAACAACCAGTCAACTCCTTCCTACCACAAATGGCTGCAAGGCTGAACTAACTGGTTTGGACCCGAGAAAAACGAGAGCTAGAATTGAATAGACTGATCCCGTAATTCTCAGATAAGACACATTACAACCTAACATCACACTCTAAGCGGTTCCTTCTCCTGCCATGACGAGGCGGGTCGCCCAAGTGATTTGGTGATGAGATTATAGCCGGGGGCTCGCGAATAATGAGGATATGCTCGCTCAATCTCTCACGGGAAAATCGGCACCAGAGTTCTCGGGTCTCCGAGGATGGCTTAACACCCCTCCATTGACAATCGCCGATTTGAAGGGAAAGGTGGTGCTCCTCGACTTCTGGACCTACAGCTGCGTAAATTGCGTCCGATCGCTACCTCGCATGAAACTGCTCCACAAGGAATACGCAGGAGACCCTTTCGTCTTGATTGGGGTTCACACTCCAGAGTTCGAGTTCGAGAAACTCCCGGAGAACGTTTCCAGTGCAGTGAAGAGGTTTGGGATAGGGTACCCCGTCGCAATCGACAGCGAGAACATCACGTGGAAGCTCTACGGAAACCAGTACTGGCCGAGGCAGACGTTAATCGATTCTAAGGGAACAGTTCGATGGGAACATGCCGGTGAAGGCGATTATGACAAGATGGAAGACAGAATTCGAGATTTGCTGAAAGAAACTGGGAGGCCAGCAGCAAACAAGGGCAATGCTGGATCCAACAAGATAGAAACGTTTGGATTCATGCGGAATACGACTCCTGAAATTTATACGGGGTCATTGAGGTCGCAGGGTTTTGGAAACGGGCAAGTTTGCGTGCCTGGAAGCTGCACTCGCTATATCGACCCGGGGGAGCATTCGCGAGACACACCATATTTGAGTGGAGATTGGACGCAATTCCCCGAGTATGTCATGCACGCAACTACTGAGTCTGGCTACATTCTATTGAAGTATGGTGCTCGCAACGCCAACGCTGTCCTGGGAGTGTCAGACATGAAACGGGTTAGAGTTGACGTTGAGCTTGATGGCAAGCCGATAGAAAAGGGGAAGGCTGGGGCAGATGTTCAGTGGGATTCGACAGGTAGTTTCCTCGTTGTTACTGAGAACAGACTTTACGACATAGTTCGCACTAAGGCCTTCGAGACTCATGAGCTGAAGCTGATGACGAAAGCCGAGGATCTGCGTCTTTTCACGTACACGTTCGGCTAGAGCGAAAACCAGAGGGTCCCTATTCCCGGACTATCGTGCCGGCTCCCATTGGGTAGATCTCTATCCTGCTGAGTCCTGCTTTCTCCACAGGGTCATTAGCCAGGATGGCTCGTGCGGTCGCTTCGTCCGGTGTCTCAACAACTGCAACTCCCTAGACGCCTTTCGGGTCTAGGACTGGTCCAAAGACGATTGCAGTCCCCTTATCGCGGAGACCGGTCCAGTAAACGACATGGTCCTGCATCACTTTTCTCTCTGACTCGGTCATGTCCATGGGAAACGTTGGTCGCGGCGACAGGAGCTTGAACAAGAATCGCATCATACCGGCTGCCACCGAAAGCCGATCATGTATGTCCGAGAATCCGGTGCGTCTTATAGGGTTCCTCCAGCCTTCTCATATCATCAGCCGAGAGCTGAAGATCTAGCGATCCAACCGCCTCATCAATGTGCTCAACCTTAGTTGCGCCGATGATCGGTGCGTTTACGCCCTTGTGTAGTAGCCATGCAAGCGCTGTCTGGGCCGTTGTCGCTCCTTTCTCCTTGGCAACCTCCTCTACGCGCTCTACAACGTCAAAGTCTTCGGGCCGGAAGAACCTCTCCGCGAAATACTTGTCAGTCTTGTATCTCGACGTGCCGGGCGTCTTTCCCCGCTTGTATCTTCCGGTCAGGAATCCTCTTGCCAACGGGCTCCAGGGGATCAAGCCTATTCCCTGATCCTTACATAACGGAATCATCTCTTGTTCTTCCTCTCGATAGCAGAGGTTGTAGTGGTTCTGCATTGAGACAAACCGCGCGATCCCGAAACGGTCACTGGTGAACAGTGCTTTGGCGAACTGCCAGACCCACATGCTTGACGCGCCTATGTATCCAACCGTTCCTTGTCGGACCAGATCGTGCAGCGTGAGGAGGGTTTCTTCAATTGGCGTTGAGTAGTCCCAACGATGAATCTGGTAGAGATCGATTCTATCAGTCCGTAACCTCTTGAGGGATTTTCTTGCCTCTTGCAGGATATGGTATCGTGAGAGCCCTTCTTTGTTTGGTCCCTCACCGACTTTTAGTCTAACTTTGGTCGCGATCACTACATCGTCTCTTTGATCCTTCAGAAGCTCCCCCATGATCTCCTCAGATCGTCCGTTGGAATAGAGATTCGCGGTGTCAAAGAAATTGACTCCAAGGTCGAGTGCGCGTTTTACAATTAGCCTTGCCTTGTCTATCTCGACCATCCATTCTTCGGTGTTGCCGAAGGACATCGTGCCCAGGCAGATACGGGAGACCTCTAGGCCGGTTGACCCGAGCCGTTTGTACTGCATTGAATTCAGCTGATGCGGAGATAATCCCCGCGTTTAAGGGTTCGATGAATTAGAAGGCGGAATGGGTCTCGTTTCTACGAGGTCAAGGTTGTTTGTGCTCCCATAGGCTATATTCTATGTCTCTTGCGCGGGGCTTTGATGACGAATCCGCATCCGATGTGTCCTGGACCCCCAATCTTGATCCGTTCACCCGCTCAGGGTCGGTCGAGCGTCCCGTAGGCACTCCGCAATTCGAAGGGAACTTGACGAATTGCCCTGGAACTCTCATGCGGGTTACTAATGGGTTTTCTACTCCAGAGCCGAGAACCTTCGTGAGAAACCGTCGACAATAATCTTCCGTGAAATCGTTGGGCTCACGTGCTAGAGTCCTCTCCTCTGCGTCGCCAGCCTTGGCTCTGCTTCTGGGTTTCATTCTTGTCATTCTCGGAAGCCTCGGCGGGGGTATAGACTTCACTCAGACTGGTTGGAGCTTCGTTACAATCGGACTGCTGGTCGAGTTTGCCCTCCCAATTGCGAGGAGACTTAGGTAGGAGAGGCCTCTAGTGAGGGAATATTTTGGGAGTCTTGCGAAAGGGCAGGTCTGGCTATTTGTGCCGCAACCTGCCTTACTCGCCTTGACTTTTCTTCGATACATATCAATTCTCTACACCGCACCGATCATCGTTGCTCTTGCTGCAATATGGGGATGGCTTGATTACACTAAGAAAACTCATCGCGCCGCTCTGGAACTACTCACACAGTTCGAAGTATTGTTGGACGACCTTGGCCGCCTAAACTTTGAGCAAGGCGGCGAGGCGGAGGACAACAGGATTGTCAGACTCCTAGACATCGTACCTCCTGAGACGAATACGATAGGGCCGGAAAACGCAGCGGCGACGATGCTGAGAATCAGAGACCTATTTCTTGTCTTCCAGTTCTGGTATTTCTCAATGCGGGACAAGGTCAGGATAATGATGCGAAAGGGAGGCGTTCTGCTAGACTACGATCTGGTCGAGCTTGCCAATGATTTTGTCGAATTCTACAATCGCTACTTGGACAGGATCGCGGATGGGACCCTGAGAGCTGTGAGTAAACAAGAACTGGTGAACTCTCAAAGGGCTAGAGAGATCTTCAAGAACTTCAGTACGAACTTGGCGGAGCTCAGGGGGAGAGCCAACGCTTTCTTGAAGAAACTCCGAAGCTACGGATATTCGATCTCCGGAATGGACGTGAGAGCACTGGAAACCGACCCATGGACAGATTCCATAGCGGGCAACTCGAAGGCAGACTAGGTCTCTCTGGTGGGTAGTAAGACCCGATAATTCGGGTCTTGCTATTCCGTTAGACTAATGAGGCGAGAACCAGAAAGATAGCCCCCGATATCACAAAGACCAAGCCGACACTCGAATTTCTGCTCCGTCTAAGAAGTTCTTGAACAGCGGGCAATTTCAGATTTTCTTCATCGGTTGTTCCGGACAATCTCGCTTGTCCTATCAAAAGGGCTTTTTCCTTTGACATTACCCAGTTCTATGTGGGCTGACCATAGAGTGGGACGTTTCGACCTTTGGTTCGCAAGAATTCTTCGACTGACCGGCACAGCCATGTTGGTGGGGTTTGTCCTTGCGCTCATATTGACCTCCACTTTGTCATACGACACGAACCCCTCGCCAGAGGCGGCACGTCTGTTTGGAATAAACATCATAGTTGGAATTGGAATGCTGGTCCTTGGCATTCCTCTTTTCCTCGTCGGAGACAAAATCTCACCACCCGACCCTTGGCTCGACCCTTGGCTAAACCCATTCAGAGGTCGCAAACGAGTCCCAACGAACCCCTACAGAGAAGAAGCTGAAGAAACCGAACCATAGTCAGCAATCTTTTTTCCTCGGCTATGCAAGTATCAGACTCATGCAAGGACTAAGGCAATGGGTCAGTCGTAAGCGTAGTCTAATCCTTGCTCTTGCCCTTTGGTATATTGCAATGATACTGTTTGCGGTTGCGAACCTTCCACTTCCGCCATTTCTTTCAAGTCAGCTTGCGTCATATCTTGTCATAGCCTTTGTTTATTCCATGCTCGTTCAATTCTTTTGGAAGCGTCATGAAAGACTTGCAATAAGGACGAAGTGACATGCGACAAATGGGATTACGTTCTCAACCCTTCACAACCATCTCTATCGCGGTCGCTCTCATGCTGGCGTACCTTTGGGTTGCAGCGACTTTCGGGTTGCCCTTTGGAAAGTCCGCGTTCTGGTTACTTGCCCCTACTACTTGGTGGGGATACACCTCGTTTGCACTGTTTTATCTGGGCATATTATTCGTTCTCTTACCGCTCGTATCTCGTGAGCGAAAGCGGACACGACGGTCGGCGGCAGAGACTTGAGGTAGCGGCTTACGAAACACCTAAGTTCCCAGCAATTTTTCTTCTTCGACTTACTAATCAATCAGCGCATGAGATAGAAAAAAGACGATTCCTACCGACCTCGAAGCAACTCTACAATCTCGACGAAGAAGACTACGACGCTGGCTAAAGATTGCCTTCTGGGTCGTTTTGTTCCTACTCGCCTTCTACATCACAA